>JAATFK010000609.1 GCA_015655225.1 Solirubrobacterales bacterium
ATCTTCGTCGTGCGCAACCTGCCCGGGGACCTCGCTCCCGCTTCGGCGGCGCGGTCGCGGGCCGGTGGCGCGCAGGCCATCTCGGTCGGGTCGGTCTGGGCCCAGCCCGAGCAGCTGCCGCGCGCGGACCATCGCCTCGATCTCGACCCCACCGTCCGCGATCCGCTCGGGCGTCCGGTGATCCGGGCGACGCACGATCTCGGAGAGGACGACCACCTCCGCCTGCGATACCTGGGAGCACGGGCCGAGGAGTGGCTGCAGGAGGCGGGCGCGGTGCGCTGCTGGCGTCCCTCGCGCGGTCCCGCGACGGTGACGACGCACGTCTACGGAGGCACGCGCATGGGCAGCGATCGCGACGGCTCGGTGGTCGACGCGGGCTGCGCCGCGCATGAGGTTCCGAACCTCGTGATCCTCGGTGCCTCGACGTTTCCCACGAGCGGCGGTCGCGGCCCGACCCAGACGATCGAAGCGCTCGCGTGGCGCTCCGCGGACCTGCTCGCCGCGCGCCTGCGATGAGCTGGCTGCGCCGCCTCTCCGACGCGGATCGGCGCGTCCTCGTCGTGCTGCTCTTGACGGTCGGCACCGGCGCCGTCGACGCGGTCAGCTACGTCGCGCTCGATCGCGTCTTCACCGCGAACATGTCCGGCAACATCGCGCTGCTCGGGATCGGCCTCGCGACGACCCCGGGACACGTGGCGGGCAACATCTACGCGTTCGTCGGCTTCGTCGTCGGCTCGATCGTCGCGGGCCGGCTGATCCGCGAGCACGGGGGACACGGCCTGCGCACGGTCGCGGTCGGCCTGGTCGCCGAGCTCGCGCTGCTGGTCGCGCTCGTCCTCACGCTCGTCGCGGTCGACGTCGCCCACGACGCTCCCGTGCGCTACGCCGTCTGTGGCGTGCTGGCGGCGGCGATGGCGCTGCAGACCGGCCTGGCGCGACACCTCGGGGTCACCGACGTCAACACGACGGTCGCGACCATGACGCTGCACGGCCTCGCCGCCGACTCCCGCCTGGCCGGCGGCGACTCGACGCGATGGCGGCGACGGCTCGGCGTCGTCCTCGGCCTCCTCTGCGGAGCGGCGATCGGCATCGGGCTCGACCAGATCACGCGATGGGCGGGACTGGCGTTCACAGCCGTCGTCGTGGCAGCCGCGATGCGTGTCGCCTTCTGGGCCGGCGACGCAGCCGCGCAGCATTGAGGCGGACGCCGGACGCCCGAAAGCGTCGCTGGCACGGCGCGGTTTGACCGCTCGTGCTGTGGACTTGAACAGTGCGCGCTATGCGGGGGCTCACAGTGCAGGACATGGGGCACCAGAGGCCAGACGCCGTCGCGGGCGTGTTCGCTCGCGACAGGTATCGTCATCACGAACTTCAGGGGCCATCAAGGGGAGCTGACATGGTCGAACCGCGCCAGGCAGCAAAGATGCTCGGCGTCCACGAGAACGCGCTGCGTCGCTGGGAGGAAAAGGGTCTCCTGCGCGCGGTTCGTCTGCCGAGCCCGGTGCGCCGCTTCGATCCAGACAAGCTAGGCGCCCTACGAACCGGGATGCACAGCGGACTGCCGCCTGCCGCTCACCACGACGATCTGGTCGCGGTCAACGCGATTTCGGTCGATCACTAGCGCCGACGTCCGACGCGATAGGCGGCCGAGATGCCGGCCCGCGTCCGGATGTCTCGCCTGGGTTGACAGTCGGAGTCAGCGACTTCGCGTGACTGCGGCGCTTGTTTGGAGGTCCTGCAACCATGGGCTGAGCGACGGGTGCGGAGACCCGACGTGTCGCCGACCTCGACGGCGAAGCCCTCACCGTGTGGACGGGACGTGCCCGCGTGGCCGGACTCTCGGACGGCGAGGTCGCGTCGCCCGACACGCGACGAGTTGGCTGACGCTGGGCGCCGTACAGGCGTGTCAGGGGTCGCGGATGAGAAGCCGGTAGGCGAGCGTGGCGCGGCGGGCGGTTGCAGCGTCGAGCGGGCCCGGACCTGCAAGATCCAGTCGCTGCTCCGCGGTGCGGAGCCATCTGCGCTCGGTCCCACGCAGGTCGGCGGCGGTCTCGCGAGGATCGTCGATGAGTGCCAGCAGTTGCAACAGGTCCTCGCGCTGCGTTTCCGGGTCGCTGTGGACCATGAGGGACCGAGCCTTGATGAGAATCGCGCCCAGCAGCGTCGGCCG
>JAATFK010000651.1 GCA_015655225.1 Solirubrobacterales bacterium
CAGCTCGGCCGCGAGGAAGCCGGTCTCGCCGATCCCGGCCGCCAGCTCCAGCACGCGCTGGCCGGGCTGCGGCTCGATCGCGTCCACGAGCGCGCGAGAGACGGGCATCGTGTTGGCCTGAAAGCGCGCGCTGGCGGCGCGCCAGCCGGCCGCCGAGCGCTCCCAGTGGTCGCGCTGCTCGGCGCGCAGCTCGTCGGGGTCGCGCTCGGGGGCGTCGGAAGCCGACATCAGCCCGCTCTCCCGCTCAGCTCGCGCCGCAGCAGCTTGCCCGAGACGGTGCGCGGCAGCTCGCCCGCAAACGTGATCGCCTTCGGCACCTTGAAGCGAGCGAGCTGGGCGGCGACGTGCTCGCGCAGCTCCTCCCCCTCGGCGTGGCTGCCGTCGTGGAGCACGACGGTCGCGAGGACGACCTCGCCCCACTCGTCGTCGGGGCGCCCGTAGACGCCGGCGTCGGCGACCGCCGGGTGCGCGAGCAGCGCCGCCTCGACCTCCTGCGGCGCGACGTTCTCGCCGCCGCTGACGATCGTGTCGGCGCGCCGTCCGGTGACGACGAGCCGTCCGCGCTCGTCGAGCGCTCCGAGGTCGCCGGTGTGCAGCCAGCCCTCGGCGTCGAGCGCGGCGCTCGGCGAGACGGTCGCGCCGGCGACGAGGATCTCGCCCTCGGAGGAGACGGTCACGCGCTGCCCGATCAGCGCCACCCCGGCGGTCTCGGGCTCTCCCGCGAGCGAGGTCGTGACCTGCGAGCAGGCCTCCGTCATGCCGTAGGTCTGGGCGACCGGGATCCCCGCCTCGGCGGCGCGCAGCGCGAGCGCCGGCGGCAGCGGGCCGCCGCCGATCAGCGCGCAGCGCAGGCTGCCGTGGCCCTGCGCGCCGGCGTCGAGGACGCGCTGGAGGGTCGTGCCGACGAGCGAGGCGAGCGTCACCCGCTCGTCGTTGATCGCGCGCGCGGCGGCGGTCGCGTCGAAGCGCTCGTGCAGCACGACGGTCGTGCCGTAGATCGCGCTGCGCAGCAGGATCGAGAGGCCGCCGACGTGGCTCAGCGGCAGCGTGCAGAGCCAGCGGTCCTCGGCGTCGACGCCGAGCGCGACGGCCGAGCCGAGCGCGTTCCAGATCCAGTTCGAGATCGTCAGCTCGACCGGCTTCGGCAGCGCCGTGGTGCCGGAGGTGTGCATCACGGTCGCGATCGCGTTCGGGTCGAGCTGGTCGAGGACCGGCGCGTCGGGCGCGTCGCCGCGCACCAGCGGGCGCTCGACGAGGAGCGCCGCCCCGGCCGCGCGGCGCGCCCGCTCCCCCTCGGCCAGCCGCAGGTCGATCGGCACGATCGCGGCGCCCAGCAGCAGGCAGGCGTGGAGCGTCGCGACGAATGGGACGCCGGCCGGCAGCGCGACCGCGACGCGGTCGGCGGCGCCGACCCCGGCGGCCGCGAGGGCGGCCGCGGCGTCGAGCGCCGCGCGCCGCAGCTCGGCGTAGGAGACAGGCCCGCCGGCGGTCAGCAGCGCCGGATGGGCGGGGCGCTGCGCGGCGGCGCGGGGAAGCCATGCGTCCAGGTGCACCATCGAAGCACTAGTGTCCCGCATCGAGACCCCCGAAGCGATGGAGACCTCTGACGTGCCCGTGAACTGGACCCCCGCCGGCGACTACACCGACATCAGGTACGAGACCTCCGAGGACGGGATCGCGAAGATCACGATCGACCGGCCCCAGGTGCGCAACGCCTTTCGCCCCGAGACGATCATCGAGCTGTCCGACGCGTTCGAGCGGGCGCGCGAGGACACGAAGGTCGGCGTGATCATCCTCACCGGCGAGGGACCGCTCGCGTTCTGCTCCGGCGGCGACCAGAACGTCCGCGGCGAGACCGGCTACAAGACCGGCGGCCGCGAGAGCGCCGGCGTCGGGCGCTTCCACGTCACCGACCTGCACATCCAGATGCGGGGGCTGCCGAAGCCGATCGTCGCGATGGTCGCCGGCTACGCGATCGGCGGCGGGCACGTGCTCCACATCGTCTGCGACCTCACGATCGCCGCCGACAACGCGCGCTTCGGGCAGACCGGCCCGCGCGTCGGCTCGTTCGACGGCGGCTACGGCGCGTCGCTGCTGGCGAACCAGGTCGGGCTCAAGAGAGCGAAGGAGATCTGGTTCCTCTGCCGCCAGTACGACGCCGAGCAGGCGCTCGACATGGGCCTCGTGAACACCGTCGTCCCGCTCGAGGAGCTGGAGGAGGAGACGGTCAGATGGTGCCGCGAGATGCTCGCGCTCTCCCCCTTCGCGCTGCGGCTGATGAAGGCGTCGTTCAACGCCTCCGAGGACGGGATGGCGGGGATCCAGCAGCTCGCGCACGACACGAACCTGCTGCTCTACGCCGGCGAGGAGGCGCGCGAGGGTCGCACCGCCTTCCTCGAGAAGCGCGCCCCCGACTTCTCGCAGTTCCCGAAGCGACCGTGAGCGCCACCTCCCGCCCGAGCGCGATGCGCATCTGGCTGATGGCGGCGCGGCCGAGAACGCTGCCGGTCGGCCTCGCGCCCGTCCTGGTCGGGACCGCGCTCGCCGGAACCCACGGCACGTTCCACGCGCTGCGGTTCGTCGCCGCGGTGCTCGGCGCGCTCTTCATCCAGGTCGGCGCGAACCTCACGAACGACTACTCCGACGCCCGCCGCGGCGCCGACACCGAGGACCGCCTCGGACCGGTGCGCGTGACCGCCGGCGGGCTCGTCCCGCCGCGGCAGGTGCTGATCGCGACGTACATCACGTTCGGGCTGGCGATCGTCTGCGGCGCCTACCTGATCGCCGTCGCCGGCTGGCAGCTGCTGCTCGTCGGCGCCGCCTCGATCATCGCCGGCGTGCTCTACACCGGCGGCCCGCGGCCCTACGGCTACGAGGGCCTCGGCGAGCTGTTCGTCTTCCTCTTCTTCGGGATCGTCGCGGTCGCCGGCTCCTACTTCGTGCAGACGCGGCACCTCGCCTGGGAGGCGTTCGCGCTGGCGGTGCCGGTCGGGCTGATCGCCTCCGCCGTGCTGGTCGTCAACAACGTCCGGGACCTGGAGACCGACCGCCGCGCGAGCAAGCGGACGCTGGCGGTGCGGCTCGGGCGCGAGCGCACGCGGACGCTCTACGCCGTCATGGTCTACGGAGCTTTCCTGCTGTCCCCCGTCACTTGGATCTTCGGAGCGCTCGGCCCGTGGATGCTGCTCCCCTTCCTGGCCGTCCCGCTGGCGGCGCCGGTCGTGCGCACGGTCAGGACGCGCACCGACGGGCCCTCGCTGAACGAGGCACTCGCAAGCAGCGGCCGGCTCG
>JAATFK010000632.1 GCA_015655225.1 Solirubrobacterales bacterium
CCGCGAGCACGGTGCCGATCGCGTAGGCGGCGTTGGCGAGGCCGGAGCTGAGGCTCAGCGTCTGCCCGCTCATGTGGAGCTGCTTGCCGATGATCGGGGTGAGCGGCTCGAGCGCGGCGGAGAGGGCCAGGTACGGGATCAGCGCGAACATGACCATGGTCGCGACTGCGCCGTAGCGGCCGGCGAGGGGGCCCCGACGCATCAGCGACCACCGTCCGTCGTGGCGCGTCTGGACGTGACAGCGGTCCTGTTCATGATCTCGTTCCTCGGAGTCGGAGTGGGGGGCGAGCTAAAGGGAAGTTCTGCGTATGTGGACAACCTACTCCGAATAGTAGCCACCGAGCCCGAATCGCGACGGCTGGGCGGAATCACCGCTCCGCCCCGGGGCGCCGGGGCGCGCTCACGGATTCGGAGGACACTCTCCGGTTGTATGATGTTCACGTGGCCGTAACGGCACCCAGGGAGCAGCAACAGCGCAAGGACGCCCGTCGCAACCGCGAGGCGATCCTCGACGCGGCCCGCGAGCTGTTCGCCGAGTCGGCCGACGTGACGATGTGCAACGTCGCCAAGCGCGCGGGCGTCGGACAGGCGACCGTCTACCGCAACTTCGGCGACCGCACGGCGCTCGCGGCCGAGATCCTCTGCGAGCACGTCGAGCAGCTCGAACGGCTCGCGCTCGAGCACGCCAACGACCCCGACGCGTTCTTCGTGCTGCTGCGCACGCTCGTCGAGGGGACGGTCAACCTCTACGCGCTGAGTGAGCTGTCGCGCGAGGAGGCGTCCGTCGGCTCGCAGCTGGAGCGCACCCGCCAGCGCGTCCGCGAGCTGATGACGGGCCCGCTGCGCGACGCGAAGGCGACCGGCACGCTGCGCCGCGACAGCTCGATCGACGACGTCTTCCTCGTCGTGCTGATGGCGAGAGGCGCGATGGAGAGAGCGCCCAGCGCCGCCGCCCGCGCGGCCGCCGCGAGCCGCGTGCTGACGCTGGCGCTCGACGGCCTCGTCCCGCCGAGCGCGCGGGACTGACCACGAGCGTCGACGCGCCCGTTCGGGCTCCTCGCGCCGCGGGTAGGAACGTGAGCATGAGGCCGCGCTCGATCGCCCTGATCGTCTTCTTGCTCGCCTACGAGGCGCTCCTGATCTCGCTCGGGGACCTCTTCCTTCTGCCGGTGCCCCTGATCTGGCTCTTCTCCTACTTCGTCGTCCCGACGGAGACGTGGAGACGGCGTCGGCTGTGGAGCAACGAGCAGCTCGCGCCGTGGTGGGAGCGTCACCGCCTCTGGAGCTGGCCGGCGCCCGATCCGTCGAAGACCCTCCTCCAGCGCATGCGGCACCGGCCTTAGCGCGCGAACGCCTCGCCGCCGACGACCGCGAGGAGCTTCAGGCGGTCGGCGTCCTCGCTGCCGGGCGCGGCGGTGAAGACGACGAGCCGCTCGGTCTGGTTCTCGGCCGTCAGCACCTGGCAGTCCAGCTCGACCAGCCCGATCATCGGGTGGACGATCCGCTTGTGCGTGTCGCGGCGCACCGCGACCTCGTGCTCGCTCCAGAGCCGCTCGAACTCCTCGCTCTCGCGTCGCAGCGCGTCGACCAGCTCGCGCGCCTCCGTGTCGGAGGGGTCGCGGCCGTGCACCGCCCGCAGTGTCGAGACGTAGGAGCGCGCATGTTGGTCGTAGTCCTCCTCCGGCGTGCGCTCCCGCTCGGCCGGGGTCATGAACCAGCGGTAGAAGAGGCTCCGCTCCAGTCCCGTGTACGCCGTCTGCACGCCCACGAGCGCCTCCGCGAGCTGGTTCTGAGCGAGCGTGACGGCGAGGTCGGAGGTGATCTGCGCCGGCGTGTCGAGTTGGTCGAGGACGCGCAGCAGCGCGGGGGAGACGTGGTCGCTGCGGATCCCGCGCGGGGGCGCCTCGAAGCCGGCGAGGTGCAGGAGGTGGTCGCGCTCGTCGAGCGTCAGCCGCAGCGCGCGGGCGAGCGCCGCGATCGTCTGCTGGGACGGGCGCGAGCCGCGCCGCTGCTCGATCCGGCCGTAGAAGTCGGCCGACATGTGCGCGAGCGCCGCGACCTCCTCGCGGCGCAGTCCGGCGGCGCGCCGGCGACGGCCGTCGGGCAGGCCGACGTCCTCGGGCTGCAGGCGCTCGCGGCGGCGGCGCAGGAAGTCGGCGAGGTCGTCGCGGTCCATCGATCGAGTATGCCTCGCCGCCCGCCGCGCAACCAGGGACGGCGCGTCCCCCGATGAGGCGGACCCTTGTGACGCGCGCTCCGGAGGCGCACGCTCAGTGCAGCCCAAACCGACGAAAGGCACGCTCATGACTTCCGAGCAGCGCATCGCACTGATCACCGGCGGCAACCGCGGCATCGGCCGCAGCACCGCCGTCCACCTCGCCGACGACGGGGTCGACTCGATCGTCACCTATCGCTCCAACGCCGACGAGGCCGATGCGCTCGTCGCCGAGCTGCGCGAGCGAGGTCGCCGCGCCGCGGCGCTCCCGCTCGACGTCGCCGACGTGAGCAGCTTCGACGGGTTCGCGGACGCGCTGGCCGCCGTCCTGCGGGAGACCTGGGAGCGCGAGACCTTCGACGTCCTCGTCAACAACGCCGGCATCTCCGCCAACGGCGCCTTCGTCGACGTCACCGAGGCGGACTTCGACGCGCTCGTCGCGGTCCACTTCAAGGGCGTCTTCTTCCTCACCCAGCGGCTCCTGCCGCTGATCGCCGACGGCGGCTCGATCGTCAACCTCTCCAGCGGCCTCGCCCGCTTCGCCTTCCCCCAGCGGATCGCGTACGCATCGGTCAAGGGCGCCGTCGAGGTGATGAGCCGCTACCTCGCGCTGGAGCTGGGGCCGCGGGGGATCAACGTGAACGTCGTCGCGCCCGGCGCCGTCGCGACCGACTTCAACGACGGGATGCTGCGCGACAACCCCGAGATGCAGAGAGCGATCGCCTCCGGCACCGCGCTCGGGCGCCACGCCGTCGCCGACGACATCGGCCCCGTGATCGCCGCGCTCGTCGGCGAGGGCAACCACTGGGTCACCGGCCAGCGGATCGAGGCCTCCGGCGGGCAGCACATCTGAGCGAACTGGTGTGGCGCTCGGCCGCCAAAATGGGTATACCGGGTCGACTTTGTGGTCTTATCCTCAGGAGGAGATTCGATGAGCGAGCAAGAGCCGGCTCCGTACACCCGCGCTGAGACGATCGCGCTGCACAGCGGCCAGGTGCCGGATCCGACGACGAACGCCCGCGCGGTGCCGATCTACCAGACGACGTCCTACGTCTTCGACGACGCCCAGCACGCGCAGGACCTGTTCGCGCTCGCGGTCCCGGGCAACATCTACACGCGCATCATGAACCCGACGAGCAACGTCCTCGAGGAGCGGATCGCCGCGCTCGAGGGCGGGATCGCCGGGCTCGCGCTCGCCTCGGGACAGGCGGCCGTCCTCTACTCGATCCTCAACGTGACGCGTACGGGCGACAACATCGTCGCCCTCTCGACGCTCTACGGCGGCACCTACAACCTCTTCGCGCACACGCTGCCGCAGTACGGGATTGAGGTCCGCTTCGTCGACCCGGACGCGCCCGAGGCGCTGGCCGGCCAGGTGGACGAGAAGAC
>JAATFK010000444.1 GCA_015655225.1 Solirubrobacterales bacterium
AGTCGCCGTGGACGATCGTCGCGGGCGGCGACTGCGGGAGATGCGTCTTCAACCAGTCGCCGACGACCTCGACGGCCGGGATCTCGCGCGTCTTGTTGTGGTCCCAGAGCCCGAGGAAGCGGCGCAGCTGGCGCTCCAGGTAGCCGTCGGGCTTGCCGAAGCCCTCCAGGCCGGCCGCGCGCCAGTCGACCCCGTGGACCTCGACGAGCGCGTCGATCAGCTCCTCGCCGATCCGGCGCCGCTGCTCCGGCGTGTCGAGCGGATCCGGGATCGTGCCCGTCAGCACGTCGCCCTCGACCTTCTCCATCACGTAGAACGGCGCGCCGATCACGGCGGTGTCGTCGCAGGTCGCGAGCACGCGGGGGGTGCGGACCGCGGCGGTCTCGATCGCCCGCAGCAGCAGCGCCTCGCGCAGCACGTCGTGGGCGGAGGGCGGCAGCGGGCCGCGGGGCGGACGGCGCAGGACCAGCTCGGTCTCGCCGCGCTGGATCAGGTACGTGACGTTCGAGTGGCCGTCGCCGACCTCCTGTGCGTGGAGCGGGCCGGAGCCGAGGTCGTGGGCGTCCAGCTCGGCCGCGAGCGGCTCCAGGACGAGCAGCGGCTCGAGCGTCTGCGCCTCGGCCTGCTCGCGCGTCTCGACGATCGCCTCGCTCACCCCGCGCACGCTAGGGCACACGGACGACCGACGGCGCCGGCACGCGCCGGCGCCGTCAGTCGGGCGCGGGGAGGCTCACGCCACGACAGCGAGTCTGTGCGCGCTGTCGTGGACCGTCAGGACGGCGTCGAAGCTGGTCGTGTCGAGCAGGCGGGGATCGCCGTGGAGGCCGACGACCAGCGCGCCGGTGCCCCGCTCGATCCGGGTGATGATGCCCGCGAGGCGGTCGGCCCGCTCGCGCGCGGCGACGCTCTCGTCCCACGTCCAGGTGGGCGCGTCGGCTTCCATGAGCACCGTGACGCGGTCGGGGTGGGCGGCCGCCGCGGCGCGCACCAGCTCCTCGTCGTGCTCCTCGGGTCCGGTGATGAGGAGGATGTCGTTCATGGGCGGATCTTCGGTCCGGCGGCTCAAGGGCATCTAATGGTCGAGCGCGAGTTGCGTAAAGATCGCCGTCACCGGACGATCACGGTCTCGGTCATCTGGACGGGGTGCAGGGCACAGAAGATCCGGTAGGTGCCGGGGACGCTGAAGGTCTGGCTGAACGTGCGGCCGTCGTCGAGGTTCTTCGAGCCGAAGCCGCGCGGGCCGTCGGCGACGGTGATGTTGTGGGGCGTGTCGTCGGCGAGCTTCCAGGTGAGGCGGGCGCCGCGCTTGACGGTCGCGTTGGGCACGCCGATCTGGAAGTTCTTCACCTCGATCGTCGTGCCGCTCTTCAGCCGCACGCGCTTGCCGGGCGGGGCCGAGATCGTGAAGGCCTTGCCGGTGCGGGGATCGATCCCGGTCAGCGGGATCGTGAAGCGCGGGGCGACCGTGCGGCCGGGTGGACGCCGCGTGTAGGTGACGTCGGCCGGCAGCGCGCCGCACGACTGGGTGACGGTAGGGTCAGCGGCGACGTAGAGGATCGAGATCCCCATCACGCGGACGTGGGGCAGCTCGTCGTCGTAGATCGAGTTGAGGGTCAGCTTGGTGCCGGCCGCGACCGGGATGCCGGCCTCCGACTCCATCCGCGTGACGTTGATCGGCCCGGGCTCGTGGAGGACCGGACGCACGTGGTAGAAGAGGTTGCTGGGGAGGCCCCAGGTCGGGTCGAACTGGGCGAGCTGGCGGTTGCCGCAGGCCGGCTCGGTGACGGTCAGGTCGTTCGCGCCGCCGTGCATGTGGCCGAGGCCGGCGACGACGCGGCCGGCGGTCGGGATCGTGAAGCTGCGCGAGCGGGTGTCGGTGCTGCCCGGTCTGCAGCCGCCGGGGATGTTGTAGATCGGGTCGACGAGGCAGTTGTTGACGTCGAGCCAGTAGGGCGTGACGGGCTGCACCGGCGTGTCCGTGACGACGGTCATGTGGTAGCGGATGTAGGCCTCGTCGGGCTGCTCGCGGTGGTTCATCAGCATGTAGGTCATCGCCCAGGTGTCGTCTCTCTGGACCGGGTAGCCGTAGCCGGGCGGGAGCTGCAGCTGGGCGCGCTCCTCGCCGGCGGCGTAGAAGCGCTCGGCGATCGCGGGGATCGTCGCGACGGAGTCCCACATCGTGAAGGTGCCGCAGGTCGGGTCATGGCGCGGGAAGGCGGCGTCGCCGGCGTTGAGGAAGACGATGTGGTGGAGCATGATGCGGGTGATCGGGAGCGGCCTGCCGTGCTTGTCGACGATGTCGACGTCCATGTGGGTGATGTCGCCGTCGACGCCGGGGTTGGGGATCCCGATCCTGTCGTTCTGGACGACCTGGTAGCCGCCGACGGCGATCGGGCCGATCGTTCTCGTGACGTGGAGGGTGGCGGCGGAGGCGCTGGCGGTCGCGAGCACGCCCGCGGCGAGCAGCAGCGCGACGGTCAGGCACCAGCTTGCACGCGTGCGCACGACGGCTCCACCTCTCTCCAGAGAAACGCCTTGCGCGCACCCTATTACCCTGAGTGTTGGGATGCCCGAGTTACCTGAGGTCGAGATCACCGCCCGCCTGATCGGCGAGGCCATCGCGGGCGCGCGCGTCGCGTCGACGCTGGCGCCCGGGATCAATGCGCTGAAGACGTTCGACCCGCCGCTGCAGGCGCTCGACGGGACGACGCTGACGGGCGTGACGCGGCGCGGCAAGCACCTCGTGATCGAGAACGACACCGGGCTGGTGGTGCTGGTGCACCTGATGTCGGCGGGACGGCTGCAGCTGTTCGACAGACGCGCGAGCCTCAGAGACCGCACGTCGCGGGTGCTGATCCGGCTCGACGGCGACCGCGAGCTGCGGCTGCGCGAGTTCGGCACGAAGCAGGCGGCGTGGGCGAGAGTGCTGCGGTCCGACGAGCTGGACGACGAGGACGTGATCGCGACGCTCGGACCGGAGGCGTGGCCCGACCCGCCGCCGTTCCTGCCGCTGCTGGCGCAGCCGCGGCCGCTGCACACGCTGCTGCGGGACCAGCGGGTGATCGCCGGGATCGGCCGCTCGTGGGTGGACGAGATCCTGTGGGTCGCGAGACTGTCGCCGTTCAAGCGCGGGGCGGACCTGACGGAGGAGGAGGCGGCCGCGCTGCGGGACGCGACGCTCGACCGGCTCGGCGCGGCGATCGCGCACTACGAAGAGGTGCTGAGACTGCCGCTGCCGGACAAGCTGCCGCTGCCGTTGCAGGTGCACCGCAAGCAGGGCGAGCCGTGCCCGCGCTGCGGGACCACGCTGGAGGCGGTGCACTACGAGGACTACGTGATGTCGTACTGCCCGAGAGAGCAGACGGGCGGCAAGCCGCTGAGAGACCGACGCCTGTCGAGACTGCTGAAGTAGCCTGCGGGTTGCCCTCACCGCGACCTGAAAGGGACCTTCCTCCGATGATCGAGACCGGCAGCCCCGCACCCGACTTCACGCTGCCCGACCAGGACGGCGAGCCCGTCAGCCTCGGCGACTTCGCCGGCAAGACGGTGGTGCTCTACTTCTACCCGAAGGCCGACACGCCCGGCTGCACGACGCAGGCGTGCGGCGTGCGCGACCACCTGCCGAACTACGCCGAGGCCGGCGCCGTCGTGCTCGGCGTCTCGCCCGACCCGGTCAGAAGAGTCAGAAGATTCGTGGACAGACACGGCCTCGACTTCACGCTCCTGGCCGACGAGGACCACGCCGTCTGCGAGGCCTACGGAGTCTGGGCCGAGAAGTCGATGTACGGCCGCAGATACTGGGGAGCGCTGCGGGCGACGTTCATCATCGGCCCCGACGGCGTCGTCGCCCACGTGATCCCAAGAGTGACGCCGAGAACGCACGACGACGAGGTGCTGGCGGTGCTGGAGCAGTTGGCGGCGGCCTGAGGGACGGCGTCGTGTCACTCTGCGCGGTCTGGACAGGAGGCAACGAGCCAGCTGACCGTCGCCTTTGGATGGCGAGCGATAGCCGTCTCAGCGACCCGAACGGACCGCTGCTCGACGCAGGTAACAAGCTCTTTTCTCTGCCGCTCGTGTGCCGGCAGCCGGACGATGACGGCTTCTTTTCGGTTCCGTTCTACGCCAACACCTTTGGTCTCGCATGCGTAGGTGGGAGTCTTATCTACAGCAACGTCTACGCCTTTGCCGCAACCCTGACCACCAACCTCATCGGTCCGCCGGGTGCGACACCACCATCGCTCGCAGAGCTGGCGGTGTTCTTTGCAGATATCGTCACCCGTTACGTGCGCAGCGTGGGAGTGCGTCGGCACAATGCGGCGGACGTGAACATGGTGCTCGCCGGCGTGTGCCCGAGGAATGCTTGCTTCGAGGCCCACACGCTCGTAGCCAACCACAACGATCAGGGCCTGGTGGAGTTTGCGCCGGAGGTGCTTGACCTGGCCGAAGGGCGCGCGCACTTCTTTGGCACGGCGGTTGCAGAGGCCGAGGAGCAACTCGCGATGCGGTCCGACGCGGATTCGGCCGCCCGATATAGAGCGCCGCTCGATGTCGTGAGGCACTTCATCGCATCTCAGGACCACCCATCCATCGGTGGCGACGTACAACTGGGATTTACGATGGGTCCATCGTTTCAGCGTGTGGCGACGCTGGATCCGACGAAGGGCCAGGGTGGAGGCTTCCGGCTGAACAACATCGACGTCTCCGAGATAGGGCACATCGGCCCGTGTGTCATCGGAGGCGCGGGTTACGCCGGCTGAGCGAACGCCTCATGCGAGAGGCCGCTCTCATCGAGTCGTCATGCCGTTAGGCGATCATGGTTGTGTGCCGGGCACCTCGCGCTCGACGATCCTTAGCATTACCGTACCCGGCGTGATGTTCCGGGCGGCCGGCAGGCTCCGTCGAGCCGGTTACAAGGCCAGACGGTCGCCCACGATGGATTGGATCAGTTCGGGGATCTCCGGCAGAAGACGCCGCTAGGCGCCTGAACCGCCCTTCGACTCGATCCGCCCCAGCGGGTTGGCGCTCTCGGCGAGTGCCTTCTGCGCGGCTGTCCAGGGGGCGTCCTCGATCTCCAGCGCGCGGCGCAGGTACGCCCACGTGAGTCTCTGGAGCAGCGCGACGCGCTCGGGGTTCTCGTCGGTCGTCTCCGTCGACTCATAGCCCGGGATTCCCCCGAGCGAGTGCTCCGCTCCCCACAGCGTCAGCAGGCTCTTCTCCCCGGGGCTCAGGACGTACGGGTCGGCGCACCACTCGGGTCCGCGCACGCTCAGCGGGGAGTCGTCTCGATCTCCGAGCACCACGAGCGCGGGTGCGCGCATGTGCTCGAAGCTCGGGTTCAGGAACGGGTAGTGCTCGGCCGCGAACGGCGTCAGGTCCGCTCCACCTCGTCCGGCCGTCGCCAGCAGCACGCCCGCTCTGACGCGCGGGTCGGAGAGGTCGTCGCCCTGCCCGCTCTCGGGATCGAGCACGCGGAGCCCGAGCAGGATCCCGGAGGTCTGGCCGCCGAAGGAGTGCCCGGCCGCCGCGATCCGACTCCGGTCGACCCGCCCGCTCAGGCCCGGGACGCTCGCCTCCACCAGGTCGAGCTGATCGAGGACGTGCTTCGCGTCCGCGACCCGCTGGCGCCAGATCGTCGGCGTCCGCGGATCGTCCTCCGCGAGTCCGACCGTCCGCGAGTCGAGGTACGTCGGCTGGATCACGACGAAGCCGTGCGCGGCCCAGTAGTCCGCCAGCGGGCCGTAGCCGTCGAACGACGAGCCGAAGCCGTGCGAGAACAGGACGATCGGCAGATCGCCCCCGGTGGTCGGTGCGGAGACCTTGATCCGCAGGTCCTCGCCGCGCTCGGGGGCGGCGAGCACGAGCGGCTTGACGGAGATGACGGGGGTGGCGGTCATGGGGGTCCTCACGAGCGATTAGGTTGCAGCGGCAACCATACGACGGAATGGTTGCCGCTGCAACCAAATTAGACTACGCTGACGTGATGAGCGCTCGGGTCGACGGTCTCAGCGAGGCGGAGTCGCAGCTGTGGATCTCGTTCACGGTGCTCTCGCAGATCCTCACCCCCGCGCTTGACGCCCGCCTGCGGGAGGTCGGCCTGACGCACTTCGAGTACGGGTCGCTGATGGCGCTGCTCGAGGCTCCGGGCCGGACTCTCCGCATCAGAGAGATGGCCGAGCGCACCTACGCGCCGCTCCCCCGGATGTCGAAGGTCGTCACGCGACTGGAGCAGCGCGGCCTCGTGACCCGTTCGCCCTCCGGCTCGGATGCCCGCGCCTCCGAGATCAAGCTCACGCGGGAGGGGCGACGCGTCCTCGTCAACGCCCTGCCCGCGCACGCCGACGCGGCCCGCAGGCTGATCCTCGACAAGCTCACCGCCGAGCAGATCGAGACGCTCGCGAGCATCCTCGCGCCCGTCGTGCTCGAGCTGGATCCGACCGGGCCGCTCTCGCACGGCTCGGGCGACCCGGCGAGCCCGTGATCAGGTCTGCGCGGTCGGGCGGATGATCACCTCGCCGACGTCGACGTCGTCGGGCTGCTCGATCGCGTAGGCGATCGCGCGGCCGACGGCCGCGGGTTCCATCGCGATCGCCAGCATCGCGCTCACCTCCGGCGTCAGCTCGCTCCCGCCGAAGTCGGTGCGCGTCATGCCGGGCGAGACGACCGTCACGCGCAGGCGGCCGTCGG
>JAATFK010000191.1 GCA_015655225.1 Solirubrobacterales bacterium
CGCAGCAGTGGAACGGCGACTTCTCCGCCACCAGCGGGCGCGTGCGGGTGACGTTCCCATCGTGGGCGCGGACGAGCGGCGGCCACTACACGTCGACCGGCTTCTGCGTCAGCGGCGGCGGCACGCCGCCGAGCGTCTCGATCGGCTAGGGCGAGAGGCGAGACCGCTAGGCGAGGCGGCCGAGCGCGATCGCGGCCAGCATCAGCGAGGAGATCGTCTGGCTGTCGTCGACCTCGCCCCGGCCGATCATCGGGATCAGCTCGTCGAACGGGATCGTGCGGACGCCCGTGATGCCGTCCTCGGCCTGCTTGTCGCCGCCGCGCTGGGTCAGGTCGGTGGCGAGGAAGACGAACTGCCGCTCGCTGCAGATGCCGTTCATCGCGTCGAGGCGGCCGAGCTGCCGCCAGCTGCCGGCGACCAGCCCGGTCTCCTCGCGCAGCTCGCGCTGGGCGGCGACGAGCGGCTCGTCGCCGTCGGCGCCGCCGGCCGGGATCTCGAGCGAGCGGCTGCCGGTCGTGTAGCGCTCCTGGGTCACCATCACGACCTCGTCGCGCGCGGTCAGGGGAACGACGAAGACCGACGGCGACTGCGTGTCGACGACGCCGTAGATCCCCTCCTGCCCGTCGGGGCGGATGACGGCGTCCTCGCGGACGCGGATCCAGGGGTTCTCGTAGACCACTCGCGAGCCCAGCGTCGTCCAGCTCATGGGCGGGAGGCTAGCGGGCGTTGCTAGCGTCGCCACGGTGATGAGCGAGTGGGTCTTCGGCTACGGCTCGCTCGTCGCCGACCATCCCGACGGGTATGTGACCGAGCTGCGCGCCCACCGGCGCTGGTGGGGCGTCGCGATGGACAACCGGGTCGACCTGCCGGGCTACAAGTGGTACCGGCTGGCGGAGAGCGGCGAGCGGCCCCCGCTGTTCGTCGCGTTCCTCGACCTCGTCGCGGCGAATGCGAGCGACGGGGTCGGCGGCGTCTGCCATCCGGTCGACGCGAGCGAACTGGCGCGGCTCGACGCGCGCGAGCGCAACTACGAGCGCATCGACGTCACGGCAGCGGTCGCCGAGGCGCGCGGGCGGGTGTGGGCCTACCGCGGCAGCGCCGCCGGTCGCGAGCGGCTGGCGACGGGACGGGCGGCCGGCAGCGCGGTCGTCAGCCGCGACTACCTCACGACCGTCGAGGCCGGCTTCGCACGCCTCGGCCCCGCGGCGCTGCGCGCGTTCCGCGCCTCGACCGACCCGCTCGACCTGCCGCTGCTCGACCTCGAGCGGGTGGAGCTGGCCGGCTGACCAGCGCTCGGACGCACTCGCACGCGGTACGGTCGCTGGCGCATGAGCGTGCTCGGGATCGACCTGGCGGCGGAGCCGACGAAGACCTACGCCTGCACGCTCGACGCCCGCGACGGCCGCCTCGACGCGAGGCTCTTCCGTAGCTGCGACGACGACCGGCTGCTCGCGCTTGCCGAGGGACGCGCGCGGATCGGGATCGACGCGCCCTTCGGCTGGCCGAACGCGTTCGTGGACGCGGTCAGCGCCCACCGCGACGGCAGACCGTGGCTGGCGCCGCCGGACGGCGAGCCGAGAGCCTTCCGCGCGTCGCTCAGCTTCCGCGCGACCGACCGGGTCGTCATGCAGACCCGCCGCCCGCTCAGCGTCTCGACCGACAAGCTCGGCGTGACCGCGATGCGCTGCGCGTTCCTGCTCGACCGCTGGTCACGGGCCTCGTCGGAGCCGGTCGATCGCGCTGGTCGCGGCAGGTTCGTGGAGGTCTATCCGGCCGGGGCGCTGACGCGCTGGAGCCTGCCGGGATCGGGCTACAAGAGAAGAGACCCGACCGCCCTCGGCCAGCTGCTGGACGAGTTGCGGGCACGGCTGCCGCAGCTCGACCTGCTCCCGGACGACGCCGCGCTCTGTGCCGTGAACGACGACGCCTTCGACGCGCTCGTCGCGGCGCTGATCGCGCGGGCGGCGCTGCTGGGACTGACCGACCCGCCGTCGTCCCCGGCGCTGACCGCCACCGCCCGGCAGGAGGGCTGGATCCACCTGCCGGTGCGCGGCAGCCTGGCGTTCCTCGCCGAGACACGGACCACGCCGCCATCCGCGGCCGCTCGCGCCCTCGCGGCGCGGCGGCGCGAGCAAGGCGCCGAGCTGACGCCGAGCGGCTACGCGGAGCGGTTCGAGGACGCGCTCCTCGAGGGCGTCTCCCCCGCCACGACGGCGGCGATCGAGGCCGACCTCGCCGGCAAGGGCGGATCGGAGCTGGTCCCGCGGAGCAACGCCCCCGCCAAGTTTCACGCCGCGCACTCCTCGGCCGCGCTGGCGGCGAACGTGTTCGGTCCGTTCCTCCGTGAGCACGACGACGGCGTCCCGTTCGGCGGTGAGACGTTCACCGGCTCCACCCACCTCGAGGTCCGCTGTCCGACCGGCCTCGGCGGAACCCCGCCGACGCTCGACTGCGTAGTCGACGGTCCGGCGGTGCTCGCGGTCGAGTCGAAGCTGACGGAGACGTTCGACGCCCACCACGCGCGCTTCAGCGACGCCTACGAGCGTGCCATGGCGTCGGCCGAGCCCGGCTGGCTCGCGGAGTACGAGCGGCTGCTCGCCGACCCGACGCGCTATCGCCGCCTCGACGCGGCGCAGCTGATCAAGCACTACCTCGGGCTGCGGACCACGTTCCCCAAGCGCCCGGTCACGCTCGCCTACCTCTACTGGGAGCCGTCGAACGCCGCCGCCGTCGCGGCCGCCGCGATCCACGCCGCCGAGGTCGCGGAGTTCACGGCCCGCGTCAACGAGGCCCGCACGCCGCACGTGCGCTTCGTCGCGTCGTCGTACGCGCGGCTGTGGGACGACTGGGCAGCGGAGGAGCGCCCGGCCTGGCTGCGCGCGCACGCCGTCGCCCTGCGCCGCCGCTACGACGTGGCGCTCTGACCCGGCGCGACCGGGGCGGGCACCGCCCCACGCGCGCCGTCTGCCAGAGTTGACACGAGATGGCGGTCGCCAACACCTTCTCCGGCGGCGTGCTCGATCGCGCCGGCACGCTGCGGACGGACGAGCACTGGGTCGCGACGCGGATCGCGGATCCGCGCAGCCGCGCCCTGGTCGTGACCCGCGACGAGGTGCTGGTCCGTGACGAGCCCACGTCGCCGGGCGGCCTTCGCCTCGCGCGCGTGCAGCTCGACGAGGAGCCGCAGGCCTCCCACGACCCCGTCCTCCTGGGCCTCGATCGCGAGGGCGTCGCCCTCTTCGCGATCGACGTCGAGCACGTCCGCGCACCCGCCCCGGCCGGCACGCGGATGGTCTCGCTGCGCGAGGCGGGCGCCCTCCTGCCGCTCGACGAGGGCGGCCTCGCGGCCTACGCGGTCGCGCTCGTCGGCTGGCATCGCCGTCATCCCCACTGCTCCGTGTGCGGCGCGTTGACCGATCCCGCCGAGGCCGGTCACCTGCGCCGCTGCCCGCACTGCGGCACCGAGCATCACCCGCGCACCGACCCAGTCGTGATCATGGTCGTGACCGACGGCGAGCGCCTGCTGCTGGGGCGCCAGCGCAGCTGGCCGGCCGGCCGCTTCTCGGCCCTCGCGGGGTTCGTCGAGCCGGGCGAGACGCTGGAGGAGGCGGTGGCGCGCGAGGTGCTGGAGGAAGCGCGCGTCACGGTCGGCGCGGTCCGCTATGTCAGCAGCCAGCCGTGGCCGTTCCCGGGCTCGCTGATGCTCGGCTTCGAGGCCGACTACGCGAGTGGCGAGCCGGCGATCGGCGACCACGAGCTGGAGGCCGTGCGGTGGTTCTCCCGCGAGGAGCTGGTGGCCGCCGCCGCGCGCGACTCGGGCGGCTGGGAGCCGGCGCCGGGCGGCGCGCTGGCGCTGCCGCCGCCGATCGCGATCGCCCGCCACCTGGTCGACGGCTGGCTCGCGCGCGGCGCCTGAGCCGCGCCGCCCGGCCGCACGCGCGCCGCTACGGCAGCTCGGCCACGACCTCGGCGAACGGCTTGCGGATGCCGGTGAAGAACGGCAGCTCCTCGCGCGTGTGCCGGCGCGCCTCGGCGCCGCGCAGGTGGCGCATCAGGTCGACGATCCGCTCCAGCTCGTCTGCCTCGAACGCGAGCAGCCACTCGTAGTCGCCGAGCGCGAAGGCGGAGACCGTGTTGGCCCGCACGTCCGGGTAGTCGCGGCCCATCATGCCGTGCTCGCGAAGCTGTCTCGAGCGGTCCTCGGGCTCGAGCAGGTACCACTCCAGCGAGCGCACGAACGGGTAGACGCAGACGTACTTCTTCGGCTCCTCGCCCATCAGGTACGCGGGCAGGTGGGTTCTCGTGAACTCGGCCTCGCGGTGGACGCCGATGTTCGTCCAGAACGCGTCGAGCGAGCGGCCCAGCTCGGTGCGGCGCAGCGCGACGATCGCGTCCTGCAGCGCGTCGGCGGTCGGCGCGATCAGCCACAGCAGCAGGTCGGCCTCGGCGCGGAAGGCGGCGAGCGAGTAGATCCCGCGCAGCGAGGCGCCGGTCGACGTGACCGCCGCCTCCGCCTCGGCCGCCGCTGCCGCGCGCCGCTCGTCCGGCACGCGACGGGCCGCGGGTGCGCTGAACGCGGCGTAGAGAGTGAAGAGGTTCGGGTCGGTGCTCACGGGATCGTCTCCAGGCTTGGTGCTCCAGCGGTCCGGCCATCGTATGACGCACCCGGCTCCGGCCGCACGCCGCCCGGCGCGGGCATCTGCCAGGGTTCCAGCGATGCGCTACCTGATCTATGGCGCCGGAGCGGTCGGTGGCACGATTGGCGCCCTGCTGCACGCGGCCGGCCGCGACGTCGTCCTGATCGCCCGGGGCGACCACCTCGCGGCGCTGCGTCGCGACGGCCTGCTGCTCCGCACGCCCGACGGCGAGCAGCGGCACGCGGTGCCCGCCGTCGGCTCGCCGGCGGAGGCGGAGCCGCGCCCCGACGACGTCGTGCTGCTGTGCATGAAGACGCAGGACAGCGAGGCCGCGCTGGTCGAGCTGGCCGCCTGCGCGCCGCCGTCGATCGCGATCGTCTGCGCGCAGAACGGGGTCGCCAACGAGGCCCTCGCGCTGCGGCGCTTCCCGTACGTCTACGCGATGCTCGTCTACCTCCCGGCGGGGCACCAGTCGCCCGGAGTGGTGGGAGCGGCCGCGTGGCCGGTCGCCGGGGTGCTCGACGTCGGCCCCTACCCCGCCGCGACGCCGGACGCGCGCGCCCTGCAGATCGCCGAGGACCTCTCGGCGGCCGGCTTCGCCTCCCGCGCGACGCGGGAGATCATGGGCTGGAAGCACGGCAAGCTGCTGTCGAACATCAGCAACGCGATCGACGCCGTCGCCGGCGCGAGCGCCCGCGACGGGGATCTCTACGCGCAGGCCCGCGCGGAGGCGCTCGCCGTCTTCGCCGCGGCCGGCGTCGCCCTGCCCGACGAGGAAGAGGAGTCCGAGCGCCGCGCCGCGTTGTCGACGCCGCGCGCGATCGCGGGCAGCCCGCGCGACGGCAGCTCCTCCTGGCAGAGCCTCGCCCGCGGGTCCGGCCGCATCGAGGCCGACTGGCTGAACGGCGAGATCGCCCTGCTGGGGCGGCTGCACGGGATACCGACGCCGGTGAACGCCGCGCTGCAGCGGATCGCGAACCGGTTCGCGTGGGAGCGACGGGCGCCCGGCTCGCTCTCGCTCGACGAGCTGACGGCCGAGGTCGCGGCCGACCGCGACGGCTGAGGCGGCCGCTCGCGCGTCGCGGCGCCGCGGTCCGCGTGAGCACGTTCCCGGGGCGAGCGGGCGCGAGGCGACTAGGATCGACCCCATGGTCGCGCCGACCTACCACGCTCCGATCACCGTCGCCGACCTGCGCGACCCGGACGAGCTGGCGCACCCGGCGCTGCGGATCGCGGCGCAGCGGACGCTCGCCGGCAGCCGGCCGCGCGAGCGCGACGACCCGCACGTGCTGGCGCTCGCGATCGAGGGCGGAGGAATGGGCGGCGCCGTCTCGGGCGGCATGTGCGTGATGCTCGACGCGCTCGGGCTGATCCCCGCGTTCGACCTGATCTACGGCTGCTCGGCAGGAGCGTTGAACGGCCTCTGGACCGCCGCCGGGCAGGCGTCGCTGGGGGCGACGAACTACGAGGACGCGGCGTCGCGGGAGTTCATCAGCACGCTGCGGGTGCTGCGCGGCAAGCCGATCATCGACCTCGCGTTCCTGTTCGACCAGATCGCGACGCACGTCAAGCCCTACTCGCCCGAGGGCCTCGCCGCCGGGCCGGAGTTCCGCGTGATCGCGACCGCGGTCGAGCGGGCGGAGCCGGTCGTGCTGCGCGACTTCGCGTCGATGCGGGAGACGCTCGCGGCGGTGCGGGCGAGCTGCGCGCTGCCGTTGCTCGGCGGCGAGCTGCCGCGCTACCGCGGCGAGCTGCTGTCCGACGGCGGCCTCGTCGAGGCGGTCCCCTACCGCGCCGCGCTGCGCGACGGGGCGACGCACGTGGTGGTGCTGCGCTCGCGCGCCGCCGACCACCGCAAGGATCCGGCGCATCCGGCGGCGCTGACCGCGGTCGCCCGCCAGCACCCGGCCCTGCGAGAGCTGCTGCGTGAGCGGCCGGGCCGCTACAACGCCGACGCCGAGGCGCTCGCGCACGCCGACGAGGACCCCGAGCTGCGCGGTCGCGTCGTGCAGTTCGCGCCCGCGGCAGCGGACGTCGTCGGGCGGCTGGAGCGCGACCGCGCGAGAGTCGTCGCCGGCCAGCTGGCGGGTGCGCGGGAGATTGCCGCCGTCCTCAGCCGCGAGCCGGCGGCGCTGCTGTGGCGGC
>JAATFK010000291.1 GCA_015655225.1 Solirubrobacterales bacterium
ACGCCGAGGGTCGTTCGCAGCGCCTCCTCGGCGGCGCGGCGGAACGCGGCGACGGCGGACTCGTCGCCGCCGACCGCGGCGCGGTACTCGACCTGCACCGCGAGCGTGTCCATCGTCTCGCGCGAGGAGACGATGATGCGGTGCTCGCCGCCGTAGCCGACGAGGTCGGTCACGATCTCGTCGATCGCGCTCGGGTAGACGTTCTCGCCGCGGATCGACGACCAGTTCACGATCCGCCCGTAGATCCCGCGCGGCAGGATCGGGTAGGTGCGCCCGCACGGGCTCGGGCCCGCCTCCCAGCGCGTCAGGTCGCCGGACAGGAGCCGGATCATCGGCTGGCTGGTGCGCTCGAGGTGGGTGTAGACGGGCGCTCCCTCGCCGCCGTAGGGCACCCGCGCGCGCGTGTCGGGATCGACGACCTCGGTGTAGACGATGTCCTGCCAGCAGAGCATGCCGGCCTGCGCGCGGCTCTCCCCGAGGCTGGTCCACGGCGTCATCTCGGCCATCGAGCCGGAGTCGAAGACCTTGCCGCCGTAGAGCGACTCGATCTGGCGCCGGATGCTCGGGATCGCGGCGCCCGGCTCTCCCGAGAAGAAGAGGATCTTCACGCCGAAGTCCCGTGGATCGACGCCGTTCTCCCGCGCAACCTCCGCCAGCCGCAGCGCGTAGGACGGCGTCCCGTAGAAGGCGGCCGGGCGCATCTGGCTCATCCAGTTGACCGCGCGCAGCGTCTGCCCGGCGACGCCGGCGCCGAACGGGAAGGCGGCGGCGCCGAGCCGCTCGGCCCCGAGCAGCGCCGCCCACGAGCCCATGTAGAGACTGAAGACGGAGCCGATGAAGACGACGTCGCCGGGCCGGATCCCCATCCCCCACATCACCCGCGCATGCGCGTTGGCGATCGTGCGCCAGTCGTCGCGGCCGATCCCGAAGGCGGTCGGACGGCCGGTCGTGCCGGACGTGCCGTGCACGCGCACGATCTCGCGCTCGGGGATGCAGAGGTAGTCGCCGAACGGCGGATGGGCGGCCTGCGCGAGGCGCAGCTCCTCCTTCGTCACCACCGGGACCTGCTCGAAGTCGGCGAACGTGCGGATCTCGTCGATCTCGACGCCCGCGTCGTCCCACTTGCGGCGGTAGAACGGCGCTCGCTCGTAGGCGTAGCGCATCACCTCGCGCAGGCGCACGAGGATCGCGGCATCGCGCTCCTCCGGGTCCATCGTCTCGCGCTCGGGGAACCAGTGCTCCTGATCGACTGGCGGGACGTAGGCGTCGTCGTAGACGGTGGGCCAGCTCCAGTTCTCCATCAGACCCGCGCTCCCCGCCGCGCGACCAGCTCGCGGACGGTGTCGGCGGCCGTGTCGGGCGGCGTGTCCTGGCCAAGGATCGCCTGGACCCCCATCGCCTTGAGCGCCTCGACGTCCTCGTCCGGCATCACGCCCCCGCCGATCAGGATGTAGCGGTCGAAGACGTCCTCCTGCTTGAGCAGGTCGATCACCTGCGGGAAGAGCGTCATGTGGGCGCCCGAGAGGAGACTCACGCCGATCACGTCGACGTCCTCCTGGATCGCGGTCGTGACGATCTCCTGGGGCGTCCGGTGCAGGCCGGTGTACACGACCTCCATGCCCGCGTCGCGCAGCGCGCGGGCGACGACCTTGACGCCGCGATCGTGGCCGTCGAGCCCCGCCTTCGCGAGGAGGACGCGGATCGGACCGTCGAGGACCGGGGGCGATTGGTTCATTGAGCTTCCGTCGGTCGGTGGCACGGGCAGACGACGGCGGGCCGTCGTCGCGTCGCCTTCGACGCTCCACACCGGCGGCCCGTCCTCTCCTTGGTCTGACCTTACACACCGTCCAGTGAGTCGTCAATGCGCGTGGTCGCGGGTCAGCCAGATCGCTCGGTCGTCGCGAGGCCTTGTGTGCGCCGCTGTCATCTCTGTATGGTCGATGGTCCGACCAAGAACCGCGTCTGACGAACGGAGAGAGCAGATGACACACGAGTCCCGCTACGCCGGGAAGGTCGCCGTCGTGACCGGCGGCGCATCCGGCATCGGCGCAGCGATCGTCCGGCGCCTCGTCGCCGAGGGCGCGTCGGTCGTCGCCGGCGACGTCAACACGGAGAACCTCGACGCGCTCGTCGCCGAGCTCGGCGACGGCGTCGTCGGCGTCGTCGCCGACGTCACGAGCGAGGACGCGGTCGCCGCGCTCGTCGCGACCGCGGTCGACCGCTTCGGCGGCCTGCACGCCGGCTTCAACGTCGCCGGCGGGGGCGGGGGCGGCATGCTGCTCGACCAGGCCGAGGCCGACTGGCGCCGCGTCCTCGACCTCTGTCTGACCGGCGTGTTCCTGTCGATGAAGCACGAGGCGCGGCAGTTCGTCGCGCAGGGCGGCGGCGGCGCGATCGTGAACGTCTCGTCGCTCAACTCGCGCGTCCCGATGTTCGGCGGCTCGGCGTACTGCAGCGCGAAGGCCGGCGTCGCGATGCTCTCGGAGTGCGGGGCGCTCGAGTTCGGCGAGCACCAGATCCGCGTCAACACCGTCTCCCCCGGCCTGACCGAGACGCCGCTGACCGCGCCGCTGCTGGCGCTCGAGGGCGCGCTCGACGCCTACCTCGAGCGGATCCCGCTGCGCCGCGCCGGCGGCCCCGCCGACATGGCCGCGGCGGCGCTGTTCCTCGCCAGCGACGACGCCGCCTACGTCTCCGGCGCGAACCTCTTCGTCGACGGCGCATGGGCGACGACGACCTACCCGGACCTGCGGCCCTTCCTCGGCCAGATGGCGGCGGGGCGGGCCTGACGCGACGGGCGGGAGCGGGCGGTCGCCCGCCGGCCCCGGCTCCCGCCCCGGCTCAGCGCTCGCTGAGCACCAGCTCCCCGCGCCGCGGCGGTGCGCCGGCCCCGTCGCGCGCGTCGTGCGCGCGGCGGTAGGCGATCAGGTCGGCGACGCTCGCGATCCGCAGCCCGTGGCGCCGCGCGAACCGCCGCAGCTCGGGCAGCCGCGCCATCGAGCCGTCGTCAGAGGCGATCTCGCAGATCAGCCCGGCCGGCGCGAGGCCGGCGAGCCGGGCGAGGTCGACCGCCGCCTCGGTGTGCCCGGGCCGCTCCAGCACGCCGCCCGGGCGGGCGCCGAGCGGGAAGAGCCGGCCCGGCATCGCGAAGTCGTCCGCGACCGCGTCGGGATCGGCGAGCGCACGGGCCGCCAGCGCGCGGGCGGGCGCCGAGATCCCGGCGCCGCTGCGCTCCACGTGGTCGACGCCGACGTGGAAGGCGGTCCCGTAGTGGTCGCCGGCGCGCTCGACCATCGGCGGGATCGCGAGCGCGCGCAGCCGCTCCTGGGGCAGCGGCGCGCAGACGAGCCCGCGGGCATGGGTCGCCATGAATGCGATCGCGGCGGACGTCGCATGCGCCGCGGCCATCACCAGGTCGCCCTCGTTCTCGCGCCCGGGGTCGTCGACCATCACGACCACCTCGCCGCGGGCGATCGCGTCGAGCGCGTCCTCGATCGGATCGAGCGGCGTCATCGCGTCGCGTGGAACGCGTTCGCGAACTCGACCACCTGCTGTCCCAGCAGGCGGACCTGCCCGGCGACCGCCTCGCTCGCGATCGAGCCGTCGTCGGCGAAGACCGGCTCGGCCGAGTTCATCGCGATCCCGAACGGCGTCGGCCAGCCGCGCAGCGCGTGGACGACGGCGCGCAGCGCGACGAGCGTCGTGGTCGTCGCCTGCCAGCCGTAGGCGCAGGCGACGCAGCCGACGGCGCGCCCGTGGAGGTAGGGCCGCTCGTCGTCGCGCAGGTCCTCGACGTAGTCGAGCGCGTTCTTGACGAGTCCCGAGAGGCTGCCGTGGTAGCCGGGCGAGGCGACGACGAGGCCGTCGCAGCGGCGGACCGCCTCGACGAACGCGGTTGCGTGCGGGACCCGCGCCGGCCGCTCCGGCGCGTACATCGGGAACTCGATCTGGTCGGCCGCGAACATCTCCGTCTCGGCCCCGGCGGCGCGCGCCTCCGCGAGGACGGCACGGACCGCGCGCTCGCTCGACGAGTTGGCGCGCGTCGTGCCGCCGAGCCCCACGACGAGCGGGCGCCACGCTTCCGCCTCCTGAGTGGCCGCTGCTCCAGCGCGCGTCGGCGCGTCGGACGTGGTCATCTGGCTCCCTCCCGGTGCATGCTGAACAGTGTGTCTAGTCTAGTGACGCATCGTATAGAGAACAAGCTTTGCGCTCATCCAGTCGGAGACAGGCTCAGACATTGACACGGCCGACCATTGAATGGTAGGACCTCACTATGCACGATCGAACCGTTGCCCTCCCCCTCCCGCGAGCGCCGCGATGAGCGCCGCCGCCGCCGACCTCGAGCTCGCCGCGCCGGCCCTTCGCGACCCCGACGCCGCCGCCTTCAACGTCGCGCTCGTCGAGAGCATGCGCGGCGCCGGCTGGACCTTCCCGCCCGCCTCCGTCGAGCAGCTGCGCGACCTGATCCGGCTCGGCCCGGTGGAGCGCTCGCCGCGCGCCCGGACGCTGACGGTGCCCGCCTCCGCGGACGGGCCCGCGATCCCGCTGCGCGTGCTCGACAGCCCGCGGCCGACCGGCGTCTACGTCCACTGCCATCCCGGCGGCTGGACGATCGGCGAGGTCGACACGCAGGATCCGCGGCTCGAGCGCGTCGTCGGCGCGAGCGGCATGACCGCGGTCTCGATCGACTACCGCCGCGCGCCCGAGCACCCCTACCCGGCGCCGCTCGACGACTGCGAGCGCGCCGCCCGCTGGCTGCTCGACAACGGCGAGCGGGAGCTGGGCGCGACGCGCTTCGTGATCGGCGGCGAGTCGGCCGGCGCGAACCTCGCCCTCTGCACGCTGCTGCGCCTCAACCGCGAGCGGCCGGGCGGGGGCTTCGCGGCCGCCAACCTGCTGTACGGCAACTACGACGCGACGATGACCCCGAGCCAGCTCGCGGCCGGCGACGACTTCCTGATCAGCCGCCGCTCGCTCGAGTGGTTCTACGACCAGTACGTCCCCGATCACGCCCGCCGGCGCGATCCCGACGTCTCCCCGCTCTACGCCGACCTGCGGGGGCTGCCGCCGACGCTGCTGAGCGTCGGCAGCGCCGACTCGCTGCTCGACGACACGACCTTCCTCGCCTGCCGCATGCTGGCGGCGGGCGTCGACTGCGAGCTGCAGGTCGTCCCGGGCGGCGAGCACGGCTTCGACGCCGCGCCGGTCGCCGTCTGCCTGGAAGCGGTCGCGCGCATCGACGCCTACCTCGCGGCGGCCGCGAGCGGCGGGGCGTGATGCGCGGCGTCGCGGTCGCGGCCGACCGCTCGCTCGCGCTGGTCGAGCTGCCCGACGACCCGCTCGGCGCCGACGAGGTCCGCCTCGCGGTCGCCTTCTGCGGCATCTGCGGCTCGGACCTGCACATGAAGGACGCGCCCGCGTTCCCGGTCGGCGCCGTGATGGGCCACGAGCTGGCCGGCGAGGTCGTCGAGGTCGGCGACGAGGTCTCCGGGTGGGAGCTGGGGGACCGCGCGACCGTCTTCCCGTTCGACCCCTGCGGCACGTGCGCCGAGTGCCGCGCCGGGGACCGCCACCTGTGCGCGACGGGCGCGGCCCGGGCGGTCGGTCTCGGCGGCCGGCCGGGCGGCTACGCGGAGCGGGTGGTCGTGCCGGCGCGGAGCCTGCGGCGCCTGCCGGACCGACTCAGCGCGGCCCACGGCGCGCTGACGGAGCCGCTGGCGGTCGGCGTCCACGCGGTCGCGCTCGCGGAGCTGGGCGCGGGGCAGCCCGCGGTCGTGCTGGGCGGCGGGCCGATCGGGATCATGACCGCGTACGCGCTGCGGCTGCACGGCTGCGAGCGGGTCGTCGTCGTCGAGCCCGGGCGCACGCGGCGCGAGCTGGTCGCGCGCCTCGGCTTCGCGGTCGCCGACGGCGCCGACCGCGACGAGGTCCTCGCGCTGCTCGGCGGCGAGCCGGCGGCGGTCGCGCTCGACTGCAGCGGCCACCCGTCGGGGATCGTCTCGGCGCTCGGCCTCGTGCGACCGCGCGGGCGCGTCGTCGTGGTGGGCGTGCCGGTCGAGCCGTCGACGATCGCGCTCGCCGGCGTGGTGATCGCCGAGCACCAGATCGTCGGCTCGCTCGCGTACAGCGACGCCGACTTCGACGAGGCGCTCGACCACCTCGCGGCCGGCCGGCTGCGCGCCGACGACGTGATCACGACGGTCGCCGACCTGGCGCAGGCGGACGCCTGGTTCACGGAGCTGACGAGCGGCGCGACCGAGCAGGTGAAGGTGCTGCTGCGGCCGTGAGCCGCGCGGTCCCGCCCGCGCCTCAGAGCGGCAGCAGCTCGGCGAAGCAGGTGCCGCAGAGGCCGCCGTGCCGCTCGCTGCCGTCGGGCTCGCGGACCGCGAAGCAGACGTCGTCTGCCTGGGCGCCGCAGCGGTCGCAGCGCGCCGGGCCGACCGGCTCGTAGAGCGTCAGGAGGCGACCGCCGTCGAGGCCGCAGACGATCTCGGGGGCGGCGGGGAGCGCGCGGCCGTCGCCGCCCCGGGGGTCGCTGTGGACGCTCACGCCCGGGCCTCCGCCGGCGTCGCGGTCGTGGACGGTGCGTCTGGCGTGAGCGGCTCGGCGCTCCCCCGGCCGTCGACCGCGAAGACCGAGCGCGGGACGTCGCCGAGCAGCTCGCAACCCGCGGCGGTCAGGACGACGTCGTCCTCGAGGTTGACCGCCCCGAACGCCGGCGAGATCAGCTTCGGCTCGACGGCGAGGACCATGCCGGCGGCGAGCGTCGTCTCGTCGCGCGGGCCGAGCACGGGCGGCTCGTCGAGCTCGAGCCCGATGCCGTGCCCGACGTAGGGGCCGTGGGTGCCGGAGTGGCCCTGGAAGACGTCGGCGACGCCGAGCTCCTGAGCGAGCGCGACGCCGAGCCGGTACACGCTCGCGGCGCTCACGCCGGGGCGCAGCGCGCCGATCACGGCGTCCTCGAGTTGGCGGACGATCGCGGCGAGGCGGACGACCTCGTCCGACGGCTCGCCGAGGACGTAGGTGCGCGCGAAGTCGGCGTGGTAGCCGGCGATGTTGATGCCGAGGTCGATGTTGAGGAGGTCGCCCGGGGCGAGCGCGCGATGCGAGGCGCCGAACGGGGTCGCACGCGTCAGACCGACGCCCGAGACGGTGATCGGCCCTCCCGACATCGTCGCCAGCAGCGGACCGGAGGCGATCGCGCCCTCCGGCTGCAGGGCGGCGTCCCAGCGCCGCTGGGCGACGAGACCGGCGTGGCCGGCGAGGCGCAGCGCGCGCTCGACGTCGGCCGCCAGCTCGAGCTCGGTGCGGCCGGGTGCGATGCCCTGCACCAGCGTCTCGTGGACGAGGGCGAAGGCCGACGCCGACGCGCGCAGGAGTGCGACCTCCTGCGGATCCTTGACGGCGCGCTGCGCGAGCAGGAGCGCGGCGCAGTCGACCAGCTCGAAGGTGGGGAAGGCGCGCAACGCGCCGCGGTAGAGGGCGGCCGGCACGACGTCGAGCTCGAGCCCGAGGCGACCGGCTGTGAGACCGCGGCGCGCCAGCTCCCCCGCGACGTCGGCGAAGGAGGCGCTCTCGCGGACGTCGGCGACGGCGCTCTGGGCGCGGGCGAGGTCGGCGAAGCGGCGAGCGAAGAGGACCGGCTCGGCGCCCGGCACGACGAGCAGGTTGCAGGGCTGGGCCGTGCCGCTCAGGTAGTAGAGGTCCTGAGGCTGGCTGATCAGCGCCGCGGCGATGCCCTCATCGGCGAGCGCCGTCGCAAGGTGCGCGAGTCGCCGCGCGTGATCGAACCGGGGCTCCTCTTCCCCGAGGTCCAAAGGCCTGACCATTGCGCGACTATACCAAGAGGTCGGTTGCTAGTCCGAGATGCCGGCGCGGCAGCGACCCGTCGAGGTCTTGCGGGGACGAACCGCGGCCGACGTCGTGCATCTCGCACCGGTCAGTGCCACGTCCACAGATACATGAGACCGCTGCCGCAGCGTGTCGTGGCGGGCGAGATCGACCCCAGCTTCGTCGTCACCCACCGGATGGGCCTGGGACCGGGACCCGAAGCGGCTGCAGTGACCTGACGACGTGCCACAGCTCCGCGGAGGTGAGGCCGTAGTAGGAGCCGATCACGCTGTAGGTGTAGCCCTGCTCGCGCCACGCAAGTATGTGAGCGTTGAAGGTCCGGAACGAGTAGACGAGGCGGCGCCCGATGCGCACGCGCCTGACCCGCGTGGGGGTGATCCCGATGTCTGGTCTGCGTCTCGCGTCGCGCATCAGCGCGTGCAGGTCCGATCGCGGCCCACGACCGAAGCTGAACGTCAGGATGTAGCCGTTGGGTGTGCGCGTCGTCTCGGTGTCGAACTCCGCGTGTCTCCCGACACGCAGGTACCAGCCGGAATGGCTCGTGCTTGCCGGAAGCCATGTCGGGAACAGCGGCACGGGAGACAGGCTCCGGTTCGCGAGCTGACCCTCGACGTCATGCGCGGTCGTCGCTCCCGCGGTGCTCGCGAAGGCAAACAGCCCGACGGTCGCCACGACGAGAGCGAGGAGCCCCGCCCACGAGACGAGCGGCCGCGTCATCGCGACTGCGCGTCGGTCGCCAGGATGCTTCGTCATAGCCGCTCCCGAGGGCGTCGTCGTCGAGCGCACGATCCACATGCAAGCACGCTGGTTCCAGGACCGCGCCATGGACGAAGCTCACGCTAGCGCGTGGGGTTCGCCTCGGGGCCGGCCGAAGCGAACGCGGTCGCGTGGTCGCGGACGAACTGCTGGAAGTTTCGCGGCCCGTGTCCGAGGATCTGGCGCGCGTCGTTGGTTTGCCAGTCGGCGTCGCCGGTGGCGATGAGACTGAACGCCTGGGCGTTCTGCCGGGCGATCGGCTCCGGGACCCCGGCGGCGACCATCGCCTGCTCGTCCTCCTCGAACGTCCGAGGACGGAAGGTGATCTCCCGTCCGAGGACGTCGCTGAGGATCCGCGCGGCGTCGTCGTAGCTCAGTGCCTCGGGCCCGCTGATCCAGTAGGTCCTGCCGGCATGTCGTTGCGGGTCGCGGACGATCTGAGCGGCGACGGCGGCAACGTCGCGCGCGTCGACCAGGCCGACCCGTCCGCCGGCCGCGGATGAGCCGAACGCGCCGGTCTCGGCGATCACGGGAGCGAGCGCGAGGACGTTCTGCATGTAGGCGTTGCTACGCAGCAGCGTGTGCTGCAGGCCGGAGGCGAGCAGGCCGGCTTCGATCTCGCTCTGTCCGCGACGACGAGCGATCGGTGAGTCCGGCGACGTCTTGCTGGTGATCTTCACGACGTGCTCCACGTGCGCGTCACTGGACGCGGCGACGACGCGAAGCTCTTGCTCGGGGATCGCGGAACTGACAAGGATCACCTCTGAGACGCCGCGCATCGCGGCACGGATGCTGGCCTCGTCGTCGAGGTCCCCG
>JAATFK010000468.1 GCA_015655225.1 Solirubrobacterales bacterium
GTCACGCCGATCCCGTTGTCTCTCGCCGCTCTCAGCGCCCCGCGCTTCTCGGCGGCGCCGTAGGCGTTGCCGCTGCCGAAGATGTAGAACGCCAGTCTCGGTCTCCCCGAGACCTTCACCGGGCTGCTCGTCCCGACGTCCACCGAGACGTTGCCGCTGCCGCCGCCCGCTCCGCCCGCGCCCCCCGACGCTCCTCCCGAGCTGCTCGTGCTGCTGCTCGTGCCGCTGCTCCCGCACCCGGCCACAAGCGCCATCGTGGTCGCGACGCCGACGACTAGCGCGGCGCTCCTCACGCGTTGAGACCTCATAGCTCTTCCTCCTGGTCGATCCGCTTCCGGGGCCCGGTCCGCTCCTCCGACGAACTGGTGCGGCGATCTTCTTCGCTTCCGCGGATCGCGCCGGTAGGAGTTCCGGGGCCCCTTGTCGGGGACCACAAGCCGCCCTCCGCACGGAGTGGACAGCAGCCGAACGGCGCCGCGCGCCCGCCCCGGTCGCGGCGTGATCTCCCTGCTAGCGGGGGATCTCGGGGCGAGCGCCGCGCGGCCGCAGCCAGCGCTTCCAGGCGCCGGGATCGCGCGCGAGCAGCTCCGCGCCGAGCGCGATCAGGATCACCGCGCCCTTCGTCACGTCCTGCACCTGCTGGGACCACTGGAGCGCGTCGAAGAGGTTGTTGAGGGTCGCCAGGATCAGCAGGCCGAGCGCGGCGCGCCAGACGGCGCCCTCGCCGCCTCTGATCGAGATCCCGCCGACGACGACGACCGCGATCGCGTCGAGCGTCAGGCTCGCGTTCGCGTCGGACTGCGCGAGGCCGACCTTCGAGGTGGCGATCAGGCCGGCGAGCCCGGCGAGGCCGCCGGACATCACGAAGGTCCACACGCGCACCCGGCGGACGGGGATGCCGGCGAGGCGCGACGCCTCCGGATCGCCGCCGACCGCGTGGACCGACTGCCCGAAGCGCGTCCGCGCGAGCAGGATCGCGCCGAGCACGAACATCACGACGAGGATGACGATGTCGAGCGGGATCCCGGCCCAGTGGGCGAGGCCCAGGTAGGAGAAGCCCGATTTGTTCACCGTGACACCGCCCGAGGCGGTGAAGGTGAGCGCCAGGCCGGAGAAGATCACGCCGGTCGCCAGCGTCGTGATGAACGAGTCGAGGCGCAGGCGCGTGATCAGCAGGCCGTTGACGAGCCCCGCCCCCATCGCGGCCGCGAGCCCCACGAGCGCGCCGACCACGACCGGGTCGTGCAGCGAGATCCGCGCGTAGAGGACGCCGGCGAGGCTGGCGGTGGAGCCGACCGAGAGATCCCACCCGCCGGCGATGATCACGAACGTGACGCCGAGTGCCGCGAGTCCGAGCCCGACGTTCTGCCGCAGCAGGTTCTCGAGGTTGTTGCCGTCGAAGAACCCCGGGTAGGCGAGCCGGCTTCCGATCACCAGCGCGACGAAGGCGAGCACGATCGCCGAGCCCGGAGGCAGACGGCGGGCGCGCGGCGTGCCGGGTGCGGGATCGACGCTGGGCTGGGTCGTGGCGGACATGGGCTCAGCTCCTCGTTCGGGTGGGGAATGACGGGGTCGCTCCGGCGGGGCGACTCATGCGACGCGGCGGGTCATCGCGTCGAGGGCGAGCGCGAGGACGAGGATCGTCCCCGTGATCAGGCTCTGGCCCGCCTGGCTGATCGCCAGCACGTTGAAGAGGCTGTTGATCGTCGCGAGGATCAGGATGCCGACGGCCGTGCGCCACATCGCGCCGATGCCGCCGAACAGCGACGTGCCGCCGATCACGACGATCACGATCGCGTCGAGCGCGACGTTGCCGCCGATGTTGGCCTGCCCGACCCCGGTCTGCGACGCGACGAGCACGCCGGCGAACGCCGCGCAGAGACCGCTGATCACGTACGTGACGGCGCGCAGCCCGTCGGTGCGCAGGCCGCCGAGCCGGCTCGCCTCGAGGTTCCCGCCGACCGCGTAGAGCGACTTGCCGAAGCTCGTGCGATGCAGCAGGAGCGCGCCCACGGCGACGGCGGCGACCAGCACGATCACGAGGTACGGGATCCCCCCGACGCCTCCGTTGCCGAGGCTTCCGAAGCCCGCGTTCGTCGGCACGATCGCGTTGATCCCGCCGTACATGACGACGAGGCCCGAGAAGATCGAGCCGGTCCCCAGCGTCGTCACGAACGGGTTGAAGCGCAGGCGCGTCGTCAGCAGGGCGTTGGCCGAGCCGAGCACGGCGCCGACCGCGAGCGCCGCGAGCAGCGCGAGCGGCAGCGACTGCGTCAGCGCCACTCTCGTGTACACGACCGAGCCGGCCGCGTAGATCCCTCCGACGGAGATGTCGATCCCGCCGGCGATCAGCACGAAGGTCATGCCGACCGCGACGACGCCGATCGCCGCGTTCTGCGACAGCACGGTCTGGAACGACGACCAGGCGAAGAAGCTCCCGTTCTGCGTGAGCGCGACGATGAAGACCGCCACCAGCACGAGGACGATCCCGTACCGCTGCAGCAGCGCCGCGGGGCCGGCCGCCGCCCGCCAGTCCCGCGGCCGCGTGCGTCCGGCGAGCGCCGCGGCGAGCTTGCCGCCGCCCTCGTCCACGTCGCGCGCGGGGATCTGAGCGTTGCCCTGACTCATGAGGCCACCTCCGTGGCGGCGCCGAACGCCGCCATCAGCAGGGTCGACGCGGTCACGTCGCCGTCCCGGTTGTCGAACGTCTCGTGCACCCGCCCCGCGACCATCAGGACGATCCGGTCGCTGAACGCGGTCACCTCCTCCAGCTCGGAGGAGACGAGCACGACCGCGAGCCCCTCCTCGCGCGCCAGCCGGCGAAGCTCCTGGAGGATCTCCGTCTTCGCGCCGATGTCGACGCCGCGCGTCGGCTCGTCCGCGAGCAGGATCCGCGGCCGCTGGTAGTGCGCGCGGGCGACGAGCAGCTTCTGCTGGTTGCCGCCCGACAGCGTGCGCGCGGGCGCGAGCGCCTTCGCCTCGTCGACGCCGACGACGCGGAGCAGCGGAGCCACGCGGCGCGCGATCCGCCGCGACGAGATCGTGCCGAACCGGCTGGCGGAGCCGAAGTCCGAGAGCGCCACGTTGTCCGAGGACGACATCTCCAGCGCGAGGCCCTGCGCCTTGCGGTCCTCGGGGATGAACGCGATGCCGAGCCGATGCGCCGCGCGCGGATGACGCGGCCACGCGACCGGCCGCTCGTCGGCGTCCAGCTCGCCGCGCGCCTCCGTCTCCGCCCCCGCGAGCGCGCGCAGGAGGCTGGTGCGGCCCGAGCCCATCAGGCCGGCGACGCCGAGCACCTCGCCGCGACGGATCTCGACGTCGACGTCGTGCAGGCGGCGCGGGATCGACAGCCCGCGCACGCGCAGCGCGCACGCGCCGTCGCCGGCGGCAGCAGCAGCGGGGGCGGCGACCGCGTTCCCGGCCGATGCGGCGTGTCCCGCCGGGTCCGGCTCGTCCAGCTCGGCGTCGAGCAGGCTCGCCGCCGCGTCCGGACCGAGCATGCTCTTGACGAGATCGCGCTTCGTCCACGCCGCGCGGTCGCGCGTGGCGACGAGGCCGCCGTCCCGGAAGACGGTGATCGCGTCGGCGTGCTCGAGCACCTCGTCGAGGTTGTGGGAGACGAAGATGATCGTGACGCCCCGCTCGCTGAGCGAGCGGACGAGGCGGAAGAGCGCCTCGCGCTCGGCGTTCGCGAGCGCCGCCGTCGGCTCGTCGAGCAGCAGCACGCGCGCGTCGGCGCTGATCCCGCGCACGATCTCGACCAGCTGCTGCGCGCCGACCGCGAGCTGACCGGCCGGCACGTCGGGAGCGGGAGCGATCCCCAGCTCGCCGCAGACCTGGACGTACCGCTGGCGCATCGCGCGCTTGCGGATCAGGCCGCCGCGCGTCGGCGGGTCGGCGAGGAACGCGTTCACCTGCGGGCTGAGGGCCGGGATGATCGTCAGCTCCTGGTAGACGGCGGCGACGCCCAGCCGCATCGCGGCGCGCGGGTCGCCGTAGGAGAAGCCCTCCCCGAAGATCCGCACCTCTCCCGCCGAGGGCCCGATCCGCCCCGCCACGATCCCGAGGCAGGTCGACTTGCCGGCGCCGTTCTCCCCGACGAGCGCGTGGACGCTCCCGGCCGGGATCTCGAGGTCAACGTCGCGCAACGCCCGCGTCGCGCCGAACGAGCGCGACAGGCCGCGACAGGAGACCGCGATCTCCGGTCGAGCTGATCTCGTCGCCATTGCTCTCCTCCTCCGCTGCGTCCGGACGGGCGGGCTAGCCGCCCTGGTGGCGGGCGAGGATCAGATCGTCGAAGTCGACGATGCTCTGCATGATCTTCGCCGACGCGATGTCGACCATCTCGCCGTCGACCGTGACCGCGCCGAGACCCTGCGCCTCGGCCTCGGCGATCGCGGCGATCAGCTTGCGGGCGCGCCGCACCTGGTCCTGCGGCGGCGTGAAGGCCTCGTGCGCCAGCGCGACCTGCGAGGGGTGGATCGCCCACTTGCCGACGGCCCCGAGCAGCGCCGCGCGCCCCGCCTGCAC
>JAATFK010000727.1 GCA_015655225.1 Solirubrobacterales bacterium
GACTCGATCATGAAGACGATCGAGTTGTGCCCGAGGCCGGTGTTGGGGCCGACGAGCAGGAAGAGATTCGGGAAGCCGGCGACCGTCGTGCCGCGGTGCGCCTGCGGGCTGCCGCGCCAGACGTCGTCGAGCGCGAGCCCGTCGCGGCCGCGCACGAGCGAGCCGATCGGCATGTCGGTGACGTGGAAGCCGGTGCCGTAGACGATCGTGTCGACCTCGTGCTCGACGCCGTCGTCGGTCACGATCGCGTGCGGTCGGACCTCGCGGATGCCCGCCGTCACGACCTCGACGTTGGGCTGGGTGAGCGCCGGGTAGTAGGCGTTCGAGATCAGGATCCGCTTGCAGCCGATCGCGTAGTCGGGCGTCAGCGCGCGGCGCAGCTCCGGGTCAGGCACCTGGCGCGCGAGGTGCTGACGCGCGACGCGCTCCGGCAGGCGGCTGAGCGGCGGGTGCATGAACGGCAGCACGTAGGTCTCCCGGCCCCAGTAGACGGCCGCACGCACGAGCCGCTGGAGCGCGGGCAGGCGGCGGAAGAGCGCGCGCTCCCGCGGGCGCACCGCGCGACCCGGGTGCGGCATGACCCACGGCGGGGTCCGCTGGAAGAGGCTCAGCCGGGCGACCTCGGGCTGGATGCTGGGGACGATCTGGATCGCCGAGGCGCCGGTGCCGACGACCGCGACGCGGCGACCCTCCACCGTGAGGCCCTCCGGCCAGCGGGCCGAGTGGAACGCCTCGCCGGCGAAGGAGTCGATCCCGGGCAGCCGCGGGACCGCCGGCTCGTGCAGGGCGCCCGCGCCGGCGACGAGGACCTCGGCGGTCAGGGCGCCGCGGGCGGTCTGCAGCTGCCAGAGCCCGAGCGCCTCGTCCCAGGCCGCGCCGGTCAGCTCGGCGTGGAGGCGGATCTTCGGGCGCAGGTCGTAGCGCTCGACGCAGTGGCGCAGGTAGCGCCAGATCTCGGGCGCGGGCGCGAAGGTGCGGCTCCAGTCGGGGTTCGGGGCGAACGAGAACGAGTAGAGGTTCGAGGGCACGTCGCACTGGCAGCCGGGGTAGCGGTTGTCGCGCCAGGTGCCGCCGACCTCGCCGGCGCGCTCCAGCAGGACGACGTCGTCGATCCCCTCCTGCTGGAGGCGGATCGCCATCCCGATGCCCGCGAAGCCGGTGCCGACGATCGCGATCCGCACGTGCGACGGCAGGCTCGTTGGGAGGGGGTCGGTCTCGTTCGTCGTCATGGCGGCGCCCTTCGTCATCGGTCGTAGAAACGCTGTGTTTCCTACGGTACCATGATGTTTCTCCGATGTCGCCCGCTCCGCCCACGACGCCGCCGACCACGCCCGTCCCCCGCTCGCTGCCACGCGGCCGGCACGCTGCCGCGCGCGACGTGGTGCTCGCCTCCCAGCGCGGCCGGCTGCTGGAGGCGATCGCCGCGAACGTCGCCGAGCGCGGCTACGCGGAGACGACGGTCGCGCAGGTGATCGCGCGGGCGGGCGTCTCGCGCAAGACCTTCTACGAGCACTTCGCCGACAAGCGGGCCTGCTTCCTGGAGGCGTGGGAGGTCGGGACCGACCTCGTGCTCGACCAGCTGGAGGCGGCCGCCGTCGAGGGCGAGCCGTGGCGGGCGCGGCTGCGCGGCGGCGTCGACGTCTTCCTGGAGATCCTCGCCGCCGAGCCGGCGTTCGCGCGCACGTTCCTGATCGAGGTGCTGACGGTCGGCGGCGACGCGCTGGAGCGCCGCGCCCGGATCCACGACCGCTTCGCCGAGGTGCTCGCCGACGCCTGCGCCTACGCCCGCACCCAGGGCGCCGACCTCGGCCCCGTCCCGCCGTTCGTCTTCCGTGCCGCCGCCGGCGCCGTCTCCGACCTCGTGGCCGAGCACGTGCGCCTGCACGGCGTCACCGGCCTGACGGCGCTCGCCCCGAGGATCGAGCAGCTGCACCTGGCGCTCTGGCGGGGCGACTACGGCGACGACGGCGCCTAGCCGCTGGCAGCCGCGCGCCCCGCCGCCCGCCGGTCCGCCACCACCGAGCCGAGCGCGGCGACGACCAGCGCGCCCACGACGACCGCGAGCGAGAGGGCGATCGGCGGGTGCCAGACGTCGACGAGCACGAGCTTCGCGGCGACGAAGCCGAGGATCGCGGCGAGCCCCAGGTTGAGGTAGCGGAAGCGGTCGAGCATCCCCTCCAGCACGAAGTAGAGGCTGACCATCCCGAGCAGCGAGAACGCGTTCGCGGCGAACACGACGAACGTGTCGCGCGTGATCGCGAAGACCGCCGGGATCGAGTCGATCGCGAACATCACGTCGAACGCGGCGACCATCAGGAGCGCCGCCAGCAGCGGCGTCGCGAGCCGCCGGCCGCCCATCCGCGTCACCAGCTTCCCGCCGTCGTGGTCGGGCGCGAGCGGCACCACCCGCCGCAGCGCCCGCATCGCGAACGTGCTCTCGGGGTCGACGTGCTCGTCGCCCTGCCGCGCGATTCTCACCGCCGTGAGGGCGAGCAGCGCGCCGAGCACGTACGTCGTCGCGTGGAACGCGTCGAGCGCCGCGGCGCCCGCGAGGATGAAGCCGGTCCGCAGCACGATCGCCCCCGCGACGCCGTACAGCAGCACGCGGTTGCGCTGCGCGACCGGCACGCCGAAGAACGTGAAGAGGACCGCGAAGACGAACAGGTTGTCGAGCGACAGCGACTTCTCGATCAGGAAGCCGGCGAGGTACTCGCTCGCGTGCGCGCCGCTGTCGAGCAGCGCGAGGACGGCGGCGAAGGCGACGCCGACCGCGGTCCAGATCAGCGACCAGACGAGCGCCGAGCGGGTTGACGGCGCGCCGGCCCCATGGCCGCGCAGGTCGACGGCGATGGCGAGAGCGACGAACAGCGAGAGGGCGATCCAGGGAAGCATTGCGGGCACGGCTCCTTCGAGATTGGGGTCTCGAAGGTTTCGCCCACCAATGCTCCGGCCGGCGCGCCGGGCCCCCGTCGGAGGGCCGTGCTGACGAACGCGCCGTGTCGCAGGGCTACTTCCCTTCAGCCACGAAGGCTACCGGGTCGATCGCGTGGGCCCGCAAGCCCGTCTCGATCGCGTCGCAGACGGTCTCGACCACCGCGACGCGGGCGTAGCGCTTCGACTCCGCCGGGATCACGGTCCACGGCGCCTCGGGCCGGTCGGTGCGCGCGAACATCTGCTCGACCGCCGCCTCGTACTCGGGTCGCTTCTTGCGGTTGCGCCAGTCCTCGTCCGTCAGCTTCCACTGCTTCAGCGGATCCTTCTCGCGCGCCTTGAAGCGCTTCTCCTGCTCCTTGTCGGAGATGTGCAGCCACAGCTTCACGATGATCATGCCGTCGCCCGCGAGCATGTGCTCGAACGCGACGACGTCGTCGTAGCCGCGCGTCCACTCGGCCTCGGTCGCGAAGCCCTCGACGCGCTCCACCAGCACGCGCCCGTACCAGGAGCGGTCGAGCACAGCCATCCCGCCCCAGCCCGGCAGGGACGAGGTGAAGCGCAGCAGGAAGTGGTGGCGCTTCTCAACGTCCGACGGCGCCGCGAACTCCCGCACGCGCACGTGCCGCGGGTCGAGCGGCGCCACCAGCCGGCGGATCGCGCCGCCCTTGCCGGACGCGTCCCAGCCCTCGAAGAGGATGCAGAGCGGCGGCCCGAGGCGGCCGTCGCCGAGCAGGCCGCCGAGCTGGAGCCGCAGCGCGAGCAGCCGCTGCTGCGCCTCCGCCAGCTTGCGCTCGCCCTCCTCGTGGCCGAGCGCGAGCGACAGGTCGGCGTCGGCGAGCGTGACGGTCATCCGCGGGTCGCCTAGGCCGGCGTCGCGAGCGCTCTCAGCGCCTGCTCGATCGGCGTCTCGCCGCCGACCAGCACGAATCTCTGGTGGATCGTCTCCGGCAGCACGAGCGCCGCCGCGACGACCGCCGCCACGTCCTCGCGCGGGATCTCGCCGCGCGGGAGCGTCGCGCCGACGCTGACGCGGCCCGTGCCGGGGTCGTTCGTGAGCGCGCCGGGGCGCACGATCGTCCAGTCGAGCCCGCTCGCCTCGACGGCGTCGTCGGCCTCGCCCTTCGCCCGCGTGTAGGCGGCGAACCCGTCCCCCTGCACGGAGGAGTCGGCGCCGATCGAGCTGACGATCACGTAGCGCGCGACCGAGCGCGCCTGCGCCGCCTCGATCAGCTTGATCGCGCCGTCGCGGTCCATCGTCTGCTTGCGGGCGTCGCCGCTGCCGGGGCCGGCGCCGGCCGCGAAGACGACCGCGTCGGAGCCCGCGATCTCGTTCGCGAGCGCGCCGACGGCGTCGTTCTCGAGGTCGAAGAGGAGCGGCTCGACGCCGATCGCGCGCAGGTCGTCGCTCTGGTCGGGGTTGCGGATCAGCCCGCGCACGCGGTCGCCGCGCGCGACCAGCTGGCGTCCCAGGTGCAGGGCGATCTGCCCGTGTCCGCCGGCGATCGTGATCGTCTGAGCCATCGTGGGATCGAGCCTACCCGCTCGGCTCGTCGCTCGACCAGGGCTCGCCGTCGTCGTCGTCGTCCTCGTCGCTCGTGTAGGCGTGCAGCGGCGCCCACGCGACCGGCCGGGGCGAGCGGCGGGCGGCCGCGACCAGCTCCTGCAGCTCGCCGCCGGAGCGGTGCTCGGGCGGGAGCGAGGTCGCCGGCTCGACCCACTCGACCGCGTCGAGCGCGAGCCCGTTGCGCGCCGCCGCGCGCCCGACGACGCGCAGGAAGCGCGCCTGGTCGGGCACCCGCGCGGCGACGTAGCCGTAGGCGCCGTCCGCGCCGTCGAGCGCGCTCTCCTCCCGCTCCGGGACGAGGTGCAGGAAGCCGATCCAGATGCGGTCAGCCCCGGAGCTTCGCCCGCGCCGGCGGGAGGTACCGGCGGCGTGGCGCCTCATGCCGGGGCGCCAGCGGTCGCGCTCGGGTCGGCTGCTCGACACATTCCGGCGAGGATATGGCGACCGCCACCTGTGGCGCGTCGCGCGGCGCCTCCGCGGGCGCCTCGCGCCGTCGCGCGAGCCACCCGCGCAGCGCGCTCGCGCCCTCGACGACGAACAGCGCGAAGGCGACCGGGACGGTCGCGGGGAGCTGGTTCAGGATCAGGAAGAAGATCGCCGCGATCAGCGCGAAGCCGAGCGTCAGCCCCGCCACCCAGGCGCGTGGACGGGCCCGCGCGGCGAGCACGGCACCGACCAGCGCCGGCAGGAAGACGTCGCCGTAGCCCATCGTCAGCGGGCCGATCTCGACCCGCTGGAGCTGCGGCAGGCTGTGCGCGACGCCCGCCTGGTTGAGCGCGTCGGCGGCGGGCTCGAGCAGCCCGCTGGCGACCAGCACGAGGTCGGCGACCGCCATCGCGACGATCCCGACACCGAGCCAGCGCCCGGGCGTCAGCTCGACCAGGAGGGAGCCGAGCAGCATGCAGCTGGCGGCGATCACGACGAGCGCGCCGAGCTGGCCGGCGAGGCCGTGCACGTCGAGCAGCGCGATCGCGAGCCCGGCGACGACGACGGCCAGGGCGGGCCAGCCGGTGCGCAGCGCGTAGATCAGCGCGAGCAGCGGGACGAGCACGAGCGAGGCCGACGCGAACGTGCCGGCGGCGCTCGGCCACGTGTTGATTGCCACGACGCAGCCGACGAGCGAGCCGACCGGTATCAGCGCGAAGGCGCGGTGGCGGAGGGGGGCGAGCCAGAGCGGAGCGCTGGTCGCGGTCGCGCCGGCCACGAGAGCGGCCTGGGCGACGGAGCTGCCGGCGTAGGCGGCGAGGAAGTCAACGCTCATGTCGGCCGACCGGGGTCGGAGACGATCGAGCGGACAGGGGCGGAGTCAGGGTTCGAGTTCGTGGGCACCCTTCGACCATTGCCGCAGAAGATGTGAGAAACCTTAACCCTGAGCCAACACTCACCAATCTGACACTCATCTCGGCGCCTACGCGATCCAGTTTCCTTGAGGTAATCGGTTTCCAAAGGATATCGTCGCGAACTCCGCGTCAATCGAACGAAAACGGGAGCAAGTCGACATGAAGATCGCCCTCATCGGCGCCGGCGGCACGATCGGCCAAGCGATCGCCGCCGAGGCGGCCTCGCGCGGCCACGAGGTCGTCGCGATCGTCCGCGACCCGAGCCGCGTCACGCTGCCCGACGGCGTCACCGTCAGACGCGGCGACGTCACCGATGGCGACTCGATCGCCGCGGCGGTGCAGGGCGCCGACGCCGTCGTCGCCACGATCAGCGGCCGCCGCGACGGCAGCACGGCCGTCTACACCGAGGGCGCCGACACGCTGATCGAGACCCTGCCGCGCACCGACGTCGCGCGCCTCCTGTGGGTCGGCGGCGCCGGCAGCCTGCTGGTCGGCGGGAGACCGCTGCTGGAGTCTCCCGACTTTCCCGATGCCTACAAGGCCGAGGCGACGGCGGCCGCGGAGGTCCTGCGGCGCTTCCGCGACCTCGGCGGCGACAGCCTCGTCGAGTGGACCTACTTCAGCCCCGCGATCGAGATCGGCCCCGGTCCGCGCACCGGCAGCTACCGCCTCGAGAGCGACGTGCCGGTCTTCGCGGAGGACGGCAGCAGCACGATCTCCTACGCCGACTACGCGGTCGCGCTCGTCGACGAGCTGGAGCAGCGCCGCTACCCGCGCCAGCGCTTCACCGCCGGCTACTGAGCTACTGAGGAGCGGCGCGCGCGAGCCGCGTCGGGCGTACGCGGCCGCGCAGCGTGACCGGCTCGCCGAGCGCCCAGTGCGCCGCCTCCTGCTCGCTCGCGCCGGCGATCGCGTCGCCGGAGGCGAGCAGGCGACCGGGCTCGCGCTTCGCCAGCTCGGTCAGCCGCGCCGCCTCGTTGACGGGGTCGCCGATCACCGTGTACTCGAACCGCTCGGCCGCGCCGATGTTGCCGGCGACGGCCGGGCCGGCGGCGATCCCGATGCCGAAGTCGGTCGCCGGCAGGTCGGCGCGCAGGTGGCGCACGATCGCGCGCGCGGCCGCCAGCGCGCCGCTCGAGCCGGGCGTGTCGGGGCCGGTCGAGCCGGGCGGACCGCAGCGGAAGATCGCGAGCGCCGCGTCGCCGACGAACTTGTTGATCGAGCCGCCCTCGGCGGCGACCGCCGCGACGACGACGCGGAAGAAGGCGTTCAGCGTCTCGACCACCTCGTCGGGCGGGCGCCGCGCCGCCAGCTCGGTCGAGCCGACCAGGTCGACGAACAGGACCGCGACCTCGCGCAGCTCGCCGCCGAGCGTCGTGCCGCGCGCGAGCGCCTCCCGCGCGACGTCCTCGCCGACGTGGCGGCCGAACAGGTCGCGCAGCGCCTCACGCTCCCGCAGCCCGGCGGCCATGCGGTTGAAGCCCGCCTGCAGCAGGCCGACCTCGCTGCCGTCGTAGACCGCGACCTCGGTGTCGAGGCGCCCGCCGCGGACGCGGGCGAGCGCGTGGCGGACCTGCTCCAGCGGGTCGGCAATCGAGCGCGCCGTCAGCGTCATCGCGACCAGCCCGACGACGAGCGCGACCGCCCCGAGGTAGAGCGCGGTCCCCGCCAGCCGGTCGCCGGAGGCCGACAACACGCCGATCAGCTGGCCGCCGCCGACGAGCGTCGTGCCGAGCACCGGCACGCCGGTCCCGAGCGCCCAGGCGAGCAGCACGCGCGTCGCGACGCCGGGGATCGCGACGTCCTCCGGCACGTCGGCGGCGAGCGCGAGCGCCGCGACCGGCCGCAGGATCCGCTCCCCCAGCAGGTAGCCGAGCGCGCAGGTCGCGGCGCCGCCGAGCACGACCGTGACCGCGACGACGAGCGCGAGCCGGCTCGACCAGTGCAGGTCGAGCGCGACGAAGACGACCGCCGCCAGCAGCCACAGCGCGGCGTGGACGCCGAGCTGGCGCAGCGGGGCGCGCAGCGCGAGCCGCTGCTCGTCGGCGGTCGGCACCCGCTCGGTCCGCAGCCAGCGCAGGACGGGCGCGAACAGCCGCACGCCGACGAGCGCGCCGAGCGGGACCGCGACGAGGAGGTAGGCGCCGAAGACGAGCAGGTTCGCGCGCTGGACCCGCGCCGGGTCGTCGACGGGCGGCAGCGGCAGGATCCAGCGCGCGAAGACGAAGACGACGACCGCGCCGACGAGGTTGGCGCCGAGCATCCCGGCGGCGAACCGCAGCCGCAGTCGCGGGCTGCCCGCGAGCGTGCTCCCCGACCCCATGGGACGCGATCCTAGGCGCACGGACGGCCGGCCGCTCCTGCTATCGTTGCGCACGCAATCAAATGAGCGAGACGACCTCCCCCACCCTCCACCCCGCGACGACCGTCGGGCCCGTGCGCCTGACCGTCGCGGACCTGCCCGCGATGACCGCGTTCTACGAGCGCGTGATCGGCCTGCGCGTGCTCGACCGCGGCGACGACGTCGTTCGCCTCGGCGTCCCCGGCGAGGCGCCGCTCGTCGAGCTGGCCGGCCGCGCCGGCGCCCCGCCGCGCGCGCCCCACTCGAGCGGCCTCTTCCACCTCGCCCTCCTCGTCCCCTCGCGGCCGGAGCTGGCGCGCGCGATCCGCCGCGTCGCGGCGGCCGGCTGGCCGATCAGCGGCGCCTCGGACCACCTCGTCAGCGAGGCGCTCTACCTCGACGACCCCGAGGGCAACGGGATCGAGCTGTACCGCGACCGCCCCCGCGAGGAATGGCGCCACGGGACCGACGGGCAGATCGAGATGGCGACGCTGCCGATGGACCTCGAGGGCGTCCTCGACTCGCTCCCGGCGAGCGCCGAGGACGCCGGGGACGACGGCATGGCCGCCGGCACGCGGATGGGCCACGTCCACCTCCAGATCGCCGACGTCGCGGCCGGCGAGGCGTTCTACCACGGCGTGCTCGGCTTCGACGTGGTCGTGCGCGGCTACCCGGGCGCGCTCTTCGTCTCGGCCGGCGGCTACCACCACCACATCGGCATGAACACGTGGGACAGCGCCGGCGGCCCTCCAACGAACCCGGCCGCGCGCGGCCTGCGCTCCTTCAGCGTGCTGCTGCCCGACGCCGACGAGCTGGCGCGCGTCCGTGCGCGCATCGAGGCGACCGGCGCTCCGCTGCGGGCGGCGGCCGACGACGGCTCGGACGGCTTCGTCGCGACCGATCCGTTCGGCAACGAGCTGCTGCTGCGCGTCGGTTGAGCACGCACCGCCCGTGGTAGGTTCGCCACATGGCGAACATTCCTTCCACAGACATCGACGTCTTCCCCCTCTGCCTCGGCGGCAACGTCTTCGGCTGGACGGCTGACGAGGCGCAGTCGTTCGAGGTGCTCGACGCCTACGCGGCGGCCGGCGGCAATTTCATCGACAGCGCCGACGTGTATTCGAGATGGGTGCCCGGCAACGTCGGCGGCGAGTCGGAGACCGTCATCGGCAACTGGCTGAAGCGCACCGGCAGACGCGACGAGATCGTGATCGCGACGAAGGTCGGCGGCAGCGGCGACGGACTCGCGGCCGAGACGATCCGCACGCACGCGGAGGCCTCGCTGAAGCGCCTCGGAACGGACCACATCGACCTCTACTACGCGCACTACGACGACGCCGAGACCCCGCTGGAGGAGTCGCTGGCGGCGTTCGACGAGCTCGTCAGAGCCGGCAAGGTGCGCGCGATCGCGGCCTCCAACTACACGCCCGAGCGACTGACGGAGGCCCTCGCCGTCTCCGACCGCGAGGGCTTCGCGCGCTACGTCGCGCTGCAGCCGCACTACAACCTCGTCGAGCGTCCCGGCTACGAGGACGGCCTGCGCGACGTGGTCGCACGCGAGGGGCTCGTCACGATCCCCTACTTCGCGCTCGCGATGGGCTTCCTGACCGGCAAGTACCGGCCCGGCTCCGACGCGGTGCAGAGCGCCCGCGCCGAGGGCGCCGCGAGATACCTCGAAGAGGACCGCAACGTCGCGCTACTCTCCGTCCTCGACGACGTCGCGGCCGCGCACGAGACGACCGTCGCGGCCGTCTCGCTCGCCTGGCTGCTGGCCCAGCCGACCGTGATCGCGCCGATCGCCAGCGCCCGCACGCTCGACCAGCTGAACGAGCTGCTGCCGTTCACCGCGCTCCAGCTCGACGCCGCCGAGCTGGACCGCCTCACCGCCGCCAGCGCGGCGTAGCGACGTAGGACGCGCCAGGCCCCGCGCCGGGCGGCTCACCGCCGCCGGGCGCGGGTAGGTCTCGGGAGCGATGGTGCCCGACGTCAGACTGCTGCTCCTCCTGCTGCTCGCGGTCGCCGTGCTGGCGGGGTTCGCGCGCGCGGTCAACCTCTCCTACCCGATCGTGCTGGTGCTCGGCGGGGTCGCGCTCGGCCTGATCCCGGGGATCCCGTCGCCGCACATCGCGCCGGACCTGATCTTCCTCGTCTTCCTCCCGCCGCTGCTCTACTCGGCGGCGTTCCTGGCACCGAACGAGGACCTGCGCGAGCACGCGCGACCGATCGGGCTGCTGGCGACCGGCCTCGTCCTCTTCACGATGGTCGGCGTCGCGCTGCTGGCGCACCTCGTCGTCGGGCTCGACTGGGCGCCGTCGTTCCTGCTCGGCGCGATCGTCGGGCCGACCGACCCGGTCGCGGCGACCTCGGTCGTGCGGCGGCTCTGCGCCTCCGAGCGGATCCAGACGGTGCTGGAGGGCGAGTCGCTCGTGAACGACGCGACCGCCCTGACCGCCTACACGGTGATCCTCTCCAGCCTCGCCGCGGGCTCCAGCCTGAGCGTCGGCGGCGTCGTGCTGAAGTTCCTCCTGATGGCCGCCGGCGGGATCGCGATCGGCGCCGCCGTCGGCTGGATCTCGACGCAGGCGCGCAAGCGCGTCGAGGCGTCGAACATCGAGATCACGCTCTCGCTGCTGACCGCCTACGCCGCCTACATCGCGGCCGACGGCGCCGGCGCCTCGGGCGTCCTCGCGGCGGTCACGGCCGGGCTCGTCGTCGGCAGCCGCTCGGGCGAGGTGCTGCTGCCGGAGACGCGGCTGCAGGCGTTCGCGTTCTGGGACGTGCTCGTCTTCCTGCTCAACTCGATCCTCTTCCTGCTCGTCGGGCTGGAGGTGCGGCGGATCGTGAACGGCGTCGCCGGCAGCGCCTCGACGCTCGGGCTGGTGGGCGAGGCGTTCGCGGTCGTCATCGTCGTGATCGGGCTGCGGATGGCGTGGATGTTCGCCGTGCCACGGCTGATCGACGGGCTGCTGCTGCGCTGGCAGCGCGGCGAGCCGCTCCCCCATCCGTGGCAGGAGCAGCTCGTCCTCGGCTGGAGCGGCATGCGCGGCGCGGTCTCGCTCGCGGCCGCGCTGGCGCTGCCGCTGGGCCACTCGGGGCTGGGAGCCGACGAGCGCTCGCTGCTGATCTTCCTCACCTTCACGACGATCCTCGGGACGCTCGTGCTGCCGGGCCTGACGCTCGCGCCGCTGGTCCAGCGACTCGGGCTGGTGGAGAACGAGGAGCGGCGCCGGCAGGAGACCGAGGCGCGACTGGAGCTGGCGCACGCGGCGCTCGCCAGGCTGGAGGAGGTCGCCCAGCGCCACGACGGCGGGCAGCACGACACGATCGACGAGGTGTCGGAGCGCTCGCTCGGACGGCTGCGCGAGAGCTACGAGACGCGCATCGGCCGGCTCGAGGAGCGGCTCGACGACGACGGCGGGCTGGCGGAGGAGATGGAGCCGAGCGCCGAGCGGAGGCTGCGCCACGCGCTCGTGCTGGCCGAGCGGGAGAAGCTCGGCGAGCTCCGCGACGACGGGCGCGTGCCGCTGGACGGGCTGCGCAAGCTCGAGCGCGAGCTCGACCTGGAGGAGACGCGACTGCGGCGGCGCTAGTGCAGAGCGCCGCCGCGGCCGTCCGTCCCTTCCGTCCGTCCGTCCGTCTTACGACTTGTGCGTCATCGCGACGAAGCCGATCACGAAGATCGCGATCAGGATCAGGCCGCCGAGCACGACCATCGCGAGGCTCAGCACCTCGCTGCCGCCGGACCCGTAGCCCGACCCGTCCTTGTGGCGGATCGCCTCGACTCTCGTCATGCCGGCGATCACGAGGGAGATCGCGATCACCGCGCCGACGCCGGCCGCGAAGGCCGCGACGATGATCTTGACGAGCGCGTTGCCGTCGACGATCGCGGCCAGGGGGATGAACGTGGTGCTCATACGTCCGCCGCTCCGATCGGGGTCCGCTGGGCGAAGCGGTAGAGGCCGAACGCGATGACCGCCGCGATGATCGCGAGGACCACCGGCCCGGTCGTGCCGCTGCCGAGCTTCGTGGCGGCCCAGTACGCGCCGCCGCCGACGAGGCCGGCGATCGGCAGCGTCAGGACCCAAGCACCTGCCATCC
>JAATFK010000177.1 GCA_015655225.1 Solirubrobacterales bacterium
GGGCGCGGGCGACGAGCGCCGACACCGTCGTCGGCAGGCCCGGTCCCTCGTCGAGCACCTCGATCCGGACGACGTGCGCTCCCGCCCGGCTGCGCAGGACGACCTCGCCGCTGCCACCGTGCTCGATCGCGTTCCGGAGCAGGTTGCCGCACGCCTGCGCGAGCCGCAGCCGGTCGCCGCGCACCAGCACGCGACCGGGCGCCTGGTCGACGCGCAGCCGCACGTCGCTCGTCCACGCGATCTGGCGCCAGGCCTCCGCCAGCTCGACCAGCAGGACGCCGACGTCGAAGGTCTGCGCGCGGTCGGCCGCCCGCTCGCCGTGCTGGGCGGCCTGGAGGTCGGCGAGCGCGAGCCCGGCGCGATCCAGCTCCAGGTCGACCGCCTCCAGCGGCACGTGCTCGGCACCGGGCCGGTGGGCCGCGTAGTGCAGGGCCAGCCGGGCGGCGGTGAGCGGTCCGCGCAACTCGTGACAGGCCCGCGCGATCAGCTCCATCCGCCGGCCGAGGAGCACCCGCCAGGCGGTCGCGACGACCACCGCCGCCACCCACCCGCTGAGCGCGACCGGCGCGCTCACGACGCGCCCGCCTCGTCCGGCGCGGCTGCCGACGGCTCGTCCGGCTCGTCGAGCTCCTCCAGCGACTCCGGCTCGTCCGCCACGCCCGCTTCCGCCGCGCGAGACCCGACCGGCCCGTCGACCAGCCGGTAGCCGACGCCCCACACGTTCACGACGAAGCGCTCCCCGTCGCGCGAGAGCTTCGCCCGCAGCCGGCACGCGTGCGAATCCAAGGTGCGAGTCGAGCCGATCGCCCTGAAGCCCCAGATGTTGCGAAGCAGTTCGTCCTTGGTGAAGACACGCACCGGATCGGTCGCGAGCGTCCGCAGCAACGCGAACTCTCTCTGCGAGAGGTCCAGGCGCGTCCCGTGCAGCGCGACCGTCCGCGCGGCGGGATCGACCTCCAGCGGCCCGACGCGCATCCGGCCGCGGTCCCGCCGCCGCTCGGAGCGGCGCAGCAGCGCCGCGACCCGCGCGCGCAGCTCCGGGTAGGAGAACGGCTTGCCCAGCACGTCGTCGGCGCCGCGGTCGAAGCCGCGCAGGCGGTGCAGCTCGCCGACGCGGCCGCTCAGCACCAGCAGCGGCAGCGCCGGGTCGATCCGGGTCGCGATGCCGTCCGCGGCGCGGATCTCTCTGAGCACGTCGAGGCCGTCGCGGTCGGGCAGGCCGAGGTCGACGATCGCGAGGTCCGGAAAGCGCGTCTCGACGAGGCGGAGCGCCTCGCGCGCGCTGCCGGTCGCGATCAGCTCGTACCCGTCGGCGGTGAGGTTGTCGGCGAGGAACGTGCGCGTCGCGCGGTCGTCCTCGACGACGAGGATGGTGGAGCGTTCGTTGGTCATGCGCCGCCTGAGCCAGGCCGCGCCGCGACTTCGCCCCCCGCGGCGCAGAACCGGTGCGAAGGCGAGCGTCCTACGCTGGAGACGCAGAGCACTCCCGAGAGCAAAGGAACCCGACATGGCGAAGGTGCTGTACACAGCGGAGGCGACGGTCAGAGGCGGTCGCGCCGAGGGTCATGGGCGCACGACCGACGGCGCGCTCGAGGTCGACCTGCGGCTGCCGACCGAGATGGGCGGCCAGGGCGGCGGGACGAACCCCGAGCAGCTCTTCGCGGTCGGCTACGCGGCCTGCTTCGAGGGCGCCCTCGGCGTCGCCGGACGGCGGCTCAAGGCCGAGACCGACGATGCCGTGATCGACTCGAAGGTGACGCTGACGCCGAACGGCAGCGGCGGCTTCACGCTCGGCGTCTCGCTCGACGTGAGCCTGCCGTCGGTGACCGACGCCGCGCAGGCGAGCGAGATCGTCGCCGCCGCGCACGAGGTCTGCCCCTACTCGAACGCGACCCGCGGCAACATCGAGGTCGCGCTCACGGCCAACGGCCAGCCGGTCGGCTAGCGCCGCCGGCCGACGGAGCGGGCGCGGGCGGTCACGCCGCCTGCGCCCACAGCTCCAGCTCGCCGGTCTCGGCACTCGCCGGCGCCGCCGCCGGTGCCGGCTCCGTGCGGCGCGTCTCGCGCCGCACGTGCTCCTCCTCGATCTGACGCTTGATCACGTGCAGCTCCTCGGTCGGCAGCTCCACGAAGGCCGGCGCGCCGGTCGCGGCGCCGACCGCGAGCCGCATCACGCACGCGAGCGCGATCGCGTTGAGCGCCGCGCCGGCGAAGTTGCCGAGCCCGAGCAGCGCCGCGTGGAAGCCGACGAGGTTCACATAGCCCATCAGCACGTTGACCGAGAGGCCGAGCGTCCAGCCCAGGGGCGACTGCCCGTGGGCGGAGCGGGTGCGCAGCATCGTCGCGATCTGCGGCAGCGTCGCCGCGAGGCCGAGCACGATCGCGCAGGTGGAGGCAATGGAGAGAATGGTCATGAGGCGATCCCGTTGGAGCGAGGGTGTGCGGGCATTCGGGGGTGGGGCACCCTGGGTCCGGGCAGCAGAAGAGCCGCACGGCGGGCACCTGGTCAGTGCGGGTCGGGCGGCCCATGAAGATCGAGGCGATCGCGACCCCGGTCCGGGACTTACGTGACTCGTGAGCCGTTCGGGCTCCCGAGGCGATCGATGCTGTCCTGCCATTCGACTGTAACGGCCGCAAACCTGAATTCGAGGCCCGTCAACACGTTTCCAACATTGCTGTGCGCTGTCTCACACTGAGCGCCGCGTGCGACTTTTCCGCGACCGTCTCGTTTGCATCGGTGGACGACGAATCGGGGGAGATGGGATGGACGAGGTCGGGGACGAACAGGGGCGGCGAGACCGCGAGCTGGCGGCACGGGCCGGCGGCGGGGACGCGGCCGCGTTCGGCCTGCTCGTCGGGCGCCACCGTCCGGCGCTCCTGCGCGTCGCGCGGCGGGCGCTCGACGGCAGCGGGGAGGAGGCGGAGGACGCCGTCCAGGACGCGCTGCTGAGCGCCTACCGCGCGCTCAGCGCGGGCAAGTGCCCGGCGAACGTCCGTGCCTGGCTGTTCGCGATCGTCCGCAACGCCTGCGTCGACCGGCACCGCGCTCGCCGCCCGACGGCTCCCCTGGATGATCAGGAGGAGCTGCGCTCGCCCACCGAGACCGAGACCGCCGCCGTCGCCGAGCAGCGTGCCTCGGTCGAGGCGCTGCTGCAGGCGATCGCGGCGCTGCCGGAGCGCCAGCGCGAGCTGGTCGTCGCGCGCGAGCTGGGCGGCTCCAGCTACGCCGAGCTGGCGAGCCGGCACGGCACGACCGTTCCGGCCGTCAAGTCGCTGCTGCTGCGAGCGCGCCGCACGCTCGTCGCCTCGCGCGGGATCCAGGTGGTCTCGCTGCCGGTGGTGGCGCTCGCGCGGCGGGTGAGCGGGCTGCTCGGCGCCGGCGGGGACGGGCTGCTCGGCCTCGGTGCGGCCGCCGAGGGCGGCGGGGCGGGAGCGGCGGGTGCGGGCGCCGGGGCGGCCGCCGCGCTCGCCGGCCTCGTCGGCAAGGCCGCGCTCGTGACGACGCTCGCGACCGGCGTGCTGCTGAGCCTGCCGGCCGCGAGGCCGGGGAGCGCCAGCGGCGACGGTCCCTCGACGGCGGTCGCGCACGCCGCCGTGGCGTCGCGCGGCGACCGCCACGCGCGCACGCGCACCGTGCCCGCCGTTGTCGGGGCGCGTCCGGCCCCGGGCCGCCGCGTCGCCAGCGCCCCGCCGCCCCGCATCCCTCCGCGCACCGCCCCCGCGTCCCACCCCGAACCCGCGCCGCGTACCGCGCGTGCGGCGATCGCCGCGTGCGTGTCCGGCGCGCCGCTCGCCCGCCGCTTCAGCGCCGAGGTGCTCGCCCGCGCACGCGACCAGCTGCCGGCCGACGTCGCCGAGTACAGCGACTGCGCCGACCGGCTCGCGGAGGCGCAGGTCACGGCAGAGCACGGCTGAGCGCAGACGCGCCACCCAGCGCTGGGCGGGCGCGGGGACGGCAGGGCTCAAGGGATCGCGCGTTCCGGTCGATCCCACCACGAGCGCATGCCCCCACCCATCTCCTGCATCCGAAGATGAGCGAGCAGCGGCCGATCCGGTGGGCCGCTCCGTCGGTGTCTGAGACGCGCGTCGAGCTTGCGGTCGGCGTGCCGTTCCTGCTCGTCGCGGTCGCGATCGCGATCGGCTTCCACTCCGGCCGTTCGCTCCAGGTCGGACCCGCGCTCGTCCTCGTCGCCGCCTACGGCGTCCTCTCGCGCGTGCGCTTCCACGCCGGCGCCGGCCACACGGTCCCGACGCAGGTCGTCTTCGTGACGATGCTGTTCACGCTTCCGACGCAGCTCGTGCCGCTGCTGGTGCTGGCGGGGATGATCGTCGGCAACCTGCCGGACTACGTCCGCGGCGCGCTGCACCCGACACGGGCGCTGATGCTGCCGGGCGACGCCTGGCACGCGGTCGGTCCCGCGCTCGTCCTCCTGATCGCCGGCGTCCGCGAGCCGTCGTGGGCGCACTGGCCGTGGTACCTCCTCGCGCTGGCGGCGCAGTTCCTGCTCGACTACGTCGTCTACGCCGCCCGCGCGCGGCCGGCGCTGCACCTCCGCTCGCCCGACGAGCTGCGCGTCCTCGGCTGGGTCTGGATCATCGACGCGGTCCTCGCGCCGCTCGGCCTGCTGGCGGCGATCGCGACCGAGGCGCGGCCATACGCGTTCGTGCTGGTGCTGCCGCTCGCGCTGCTGCTGACGATCTTCGCGCGGGAGCGCAACACGCGGATCGAGCAGGCGCTCGAGCTGGGCGGCGCCTACCGCGGGATCGCGATGCTGCTCGGCGACCTGCTCGAGGACGCCGACGAGTACACCGGCGGCGACCACACGCGCGGGGTCGTTGCGCTGTCGGTCGAGGTGGCGGAGGAGCTGGGCCTCGACGATCGTGCCTGCCACAACGTCGAGCTGGCGGCGCTGCTCCACGACATCGGCAAGATCGTGATCCCGAAGGAGATCATCAACAGACCGGGACC
>JAATFK010000303.1 GCA_015655225.1 Solirubrobacterales bacterium
AGCGGCGTCAGCTCGACCGGCTCGCCGACGAGGCGCGCCTCGTGGCGCTCGAAGTCGACGACGAGGCGCGCGTCGGCGTAGAGCGAGCGGTCGGCCGGTCGCGCGAGGCGGGCGCGGCGCAGGAGCGCCTCGACGCGCGCGAGCAGCTCGGGTCGCGAGAACGGCTTCGTGAGGTAGTCGTCGGCGCCCTCGCGCAGGCCGCGGACCTTGTCGTCGTCCTGGCCGAGCGCGGTCAGCATCAGCACCGGCACCTCGCTCACGAGGCGCAGCCGCTCGAGCGTCGCCCAGCCGTCGAGCGTCGGCATCATCACGTCGAGCAGCACGAGGTCGGGCGTGCGCGCGAACGCGGCGCGCAGCCCTTCGACGCCGTCGGTGGCGGTGCGCACGTCGTGCCCGGCGCGTTCGAGCAGCAGCCGGAGCCCGTGCACGATGTCGGGCTCGTCGTCGACGATCAGCAGCGACGCGATCGCCCTCACCCCTCCGCGGGCGGCAGCAGGACGGTGAAGGTGGTGCCGCTGCCGGGGGTCGAGTCGACCGAGATCTCGCCGTCCTGGGCGCGCACGAGCTTCTCCGCGATCGCGAGCCCGAAGCCGACCCCGCGGCCCAGCTCGCGGCTCGCGGCGCCGCGGAAGAAGCGGTCGAAGATGTGCGGCAGATCGGTCGGGGGGATGCCGATCCCGCTGTCCCGGACCTCGATGCGGGCGAGCCCGTCCTCCTCTTGCGCGAGAGAGACCGCGACGCGGCCGCCCCGGGGCGTGAACTTGAGCGCGTTGTCGAGCAGGACGTCCAGCACCTGGGCGATGCGGATCGCGTCGCAGCGCGCCTGAACATCCGCGCCGGACGGTAGTTCGAGCGCGACACCCTCATCGTCGGCGCGCGGCTGGAAGCCCTCGAGCGCCTCCTCGGCGACCACGCGCAGCTCGACCGTCTCGCGCGCGATCTCGACGGCGGTGCCGTCCTTCAGCAGCAGCAGGTCGCCGACGCGGACCAGCAACCGGTCGACGTTGCGCACGATCACGTCGAGCCACTCGCGCTGGGCGTCGCTCAGCGTCTCGCCCGCGAACAGCTCGGTGAACATCTGGATCGACGTGAGCGGCGTGCGGAGCTCGTGCGAGACGGCCGCGACGAGGTCGTCTCGCGCCTGGGCGAGTGCGAACAGCTCGTCGTTGCGGGCCTCCAGCGCGGCGGCCGCCCGTTCGGCCGCACGGCGCGCGGTGCGCTCCAGCTCGAGCCGCCGCGCCCGCTCCTCCTCGGCGTGCTGCTGCTGGACGTCGGCGTGGGCCCGCGTGCGGGCGAGGTCGCGGGTCGCGGCAGCCAGCTCGGTCACGTCGTGGACCGTGCCGACGAAGCCCTGCATCAGGCCCTCGGGATCACGCACGGGTACCGCGTCGATCTCGAGCTCGCGCAGCTCGCCGTCACGGTCGTGCACGCGATAGCGCACCACGAAGGATGTCTGCTCGGCGATCGCCCGGCCCCACGCGTCGCGCACCCGCGGACGGTCCTCTACGTGGACCGCGTCCGCCCAGTCGTGCTCTTCGTCCTCCGGTCCGTCGACCCCGAAGAGTCGGGCACAATGATCGCTGAAGAAGACCGCTCTGCCGGTCGCGTCGTTCGCGAAGATGCCGATCGGCGCCGCCGAGGCGAGCGCGTGGAAGCGGCGTTCGCTCGAGGCCAGCGCCTCCTCGGCCCGGCGCTGCTCGGTCACGTCGCGGAGGTGCCAGAGGTGCCCGCGCCTTCCGTCCTCGAGCGTGATCGGCGTGTAGTCGCGCAGCAGCGTGCGCCCGTCGCGCATGCGGACCTCGGTGCGCGCGACCGGCCGGCCGTTCACCCGGGCCTCGTGGAGCTGTGCGTTCATCGCGTCGAAGTCGATGAAGGCCGCGCGCATGTGCTCCCCCACGTCGTCGCCGAGAAGGCCGGCCACCTGGGATCGCTCGACGCCGATGAACGCTCGGAAGGCTCTGTTCGCGACGAGCATCACCCGCTCGTCGTCTTCGAGCAGGACGGCGTCGTGGATGCCCTCGAGGACGGCCGTCAGGCGACGCTCGCTGACGCGCAGCGCCAGCTCGGCGGACGCCGCCTCGCGGGTCGCGCGCGCCGTCTCCCGCAGCCGTCGCTCGGCTTCGAGCTGGAGGCTCGCCTGGTCGGCCAGCAGCTCGAGCGCGCGCAGCCGCTCGTGCGGGAGCGTGCCGGGGACGCGGTCGAGCGTGCAGATCGCGCCGACGACGGTGCCGTCGGGGGCGCGGACGGGGACGCCGGCATAGGCGCGCAGGCCGGCCGCGACGTCGGCGGCGGCGGGCGGGGGGAAGCGCTCGTCGGTCAGCAGGTCGTCGGAGAGGACCGGCTCGCCGCGGGCGACGACGAGGCCGCAGGGCGCGTCGGACAGCGGCGTCGCGATGCGGTCGATCCCGTGCCAGACGGCGCGGCGCTCGCCGTCGGAGCCGACCAGGAAGACGCCGGCGATCGGGCGCGCGCAGACGACGGTGGCGAGCTCGCAGAGCCCCGCGAAGGAGCCGGGGTCGATGGCGTCCGCGAGCGCCGCGGCGTCGAGCGCCGTGGCAGCCGATCCCGCGCTGACGTCAACAGCCATCAGACATCTTGTCGGCAGATCGATGTGTCCGCACCAGCGGCGGGCGGTCAGCTTGGCGCGAGGCCGCTTGGGAGGTGCGCATCCGTGCGCGCGGAGCCCGAGTGCGCCAAGCTGTGCGGGATGACGATCGACCAGATCGCCCGGGACGTCTTCGGCTACGCCGGGCTGCGCGCCGGGCAGCGGGAGGCGATCGAGACCGTGGTCGGAGGCCGCGACACGCTCGCGGTGATGGCGTCGGGCTCCGGCAAGTCGGCGATCTACCAGATCGCGGCGCTCATGCTCGACGGCCCGACGCTCGTGATCTCCCCGCTGATCGCGCTGCAGCAGGATCAGGTCGGCTCGATCGAGGCGCGCCTGCCGGGCGAGGCCGCGCCGCTCAACTCGCGTCTCGGCGAGGCGGCGCACCGCCGGACGCTGAGACGGCTGGAGGAGGCTGAGGTCGAGTTTGTCTTCCTCGCCCCCGAGCAGCTCGCGAACGCGGAGGTGCTGGAGGACCTGACGGCGGCGAGACCGTCGCTGCTGGTCGTCGACGAGGCGCACTGCATCAGCGAGTGGGGCCACGACTTCCGCCCCGACTACCTGCGGATCGGCCCGCTGATCGAGCGGCTCGGGCACCCGACGACGCTGGCGCTGACGGCGACCGCGTCGCCGCCGGTCCGGCGGGAGATCGTCGAGCGGCTCGGGATGCGCGACCCGGAGCTGATCGTGCGCGGCTTCGACCGTCCCAACATCCACCTCGCGGTGGAGCGCCACTACGACGCCAAGCGCAAGGACGCGGCGCTGCGCGACCATGTGGCCGAGCTGCCGAAGCCGGGGATCGTCTACGTCACGACGCGCCGCGACGCGGAGGAGGTGACGGAGGCCTTCCTCGCCGCCGGGCTGCGCGCCGGCGCCTACCACGCGGGCCTCGCGACGCACGAGCGCGACGCCGTGCAGGAGCGCTTCATGGCCGACGAGCTGGAGGTCGTCGTCGCGACGACCGCGTTCGGGATGGGCGTCGACAAGCCGAACGTGCGCTTCGTTGTGCACCACGCCGTCAGCGAGTCGCTCGACGCCTACTACCAGGAGGTCGGGCGCGCCGGACGCGACGGCAAGCCGGCGCAGGCGCTGCTGCTCTACCGCCCGGAGGATCTCGGCACGCGCCGCTTCCTGCGCGGCGCGGGGCCGCTGACGCCCGACGACATCGACCAGGTCGCGCGCGCCGTCGCCGACGCCGAGGACGGGGTCGACCCGGCCGACCTGCGGGAGCGACTCGACCTGTCGCGCTCGAGACTGACGGCGGCCGTCAACCGGCTGGAGGAGGTCGGCGAGGTGGAGGTCGAGGCGGACGGCGAGCTGGTTCGCGCGCCCGACGCGCCGCCGGTCGGCGAGGCGGTCGCGCGCGCCATCGTGGCGGAGGCCGACCGCGCCGACTTCGCCGAGTCGCGGATCGAGATGATGCGCAGCTACGCCGAGCACGACGGCTGCCGGCGCCAGCTGCTGCTGAGCTACTTCGGCGAGGAGGCGCCCGCCTACTGCGGCAACTGCGACGTCGACGACCGCCGCGGCCCCTCCGCCGAGCTGGCACCCGACGCGGACCTCGAGGTCGCCGACTTCGTGCCCGGCACAGGCGTCCGCCACGCGACCTGGGGCGCCGGCGAGGTCCAGCGGGTCGAGGGCGACCAGCTCGTCGTGCTGTTCGACCAGGTCGGCTACAAGACGCTCGCGCTCGACGTGGTGCGCGAGCGCAAGCTGCTCGAACCGAGCTGACGGTGAGCCCTCGCTTCGTGGTGCGCGAGCGCACGCTCGGCACGCTGCCGTGCCTCGTCGCCGGGAGCGGGCCGCCGCTCGTCCTGCTGAGCGGCCTCTCGCCCGAGAACGGGCTCCCGACCGGGATCGTGCGCTGGACCGAGACGGCGCTGATGCGGCCGCTGGCGGAGCACTTCGAGGTCGTCTGGATGCCGCGCCCGCGAGGGCTGGCGCGCGGGACGACGCTTGGGCAGATCGCCGGCGCGCAGGCGAACGCGATCGCGGCCGCGTACGGGAGGCCGGTCGACGTGCTGGGGATCTCGACCGGCGGCTCGCTCGCGCAGCAGCTCGCCGCCGACCGTCCCGCGGTGGTCCGCCGGCTCGTCCTGATCAGCACCGCCGGGCGGCTCGACGACGCCGGACGGCTGCTCCAGCTGCGGCTCGCGGTGCTCGCGCGACGCGGCGCGCGGCGCCAGGCGTTCGCGCTGTTCGGCAGCGACGTCGTGCCGCGCTGGCGCGGCCGAACGCTCGCGCGCGCGGCGGCGGCGCTGCTCGGGCCGGTGCTCTACCCGGGCGCCGGCGACCTCTCCGACCTCGCCGCGACGCTGGAGGCGGAGGACCGCTTCGACCTGCGGGACCTGGCGCCGATCCAGGCGCCGACGCTGCTCGTGGCGGGCGCGCTGGACCGCTTCTACGGGCAGGAGCTGTTCGCCGAGACGGCGGCCCTGATCCCGGGCGCGCGGCTGTCGGTGCGTCCCGGGCGCGGGCACGTGACGGTCGTCGGCGACCGACGCACGATCGCCGAGACGATCGGGTTCCTGAGCGGCTGAGGCGCGCGCTCAGCCGTCGACGTCGTCGGCGCCGACCCGCAGGCCGACCGCCTGCGCGACGCGGAGGGCCTGGTCGAGCAGGACGGTTCTGCGGCCGCGCTCGATCTCGGACAGGACGCGCACGCCGATCCCGGTCGCGAGGGCGACGTCCTCGGGCTTCAGCCCGCGCGCTCTGCGGGCGCGCATGACGGCGTGGCCGAACGCGTGGCTGTTGTCGAGGGGTTCGGTCACGCCGCGGCGGACTCTAGCCGAGGCTGAGGCTTCGCTCCCGCTCCTCGTCGAGCTCGCGCGCGACCGTGTGGACGTTCGCGGGAATCGGCAGTCCGAGGTTCCCGCGCAGCGTCGTCGCCTCGTACTCGGTGCGGAAGAGGCCGCGCTCGCGCAGCAGCGGCAGCACGTCGGCGGCGAAGCGGGTGACCTCGCTCGGGACCGTCACGTGGATGATGAAGCCGTCGGCGGCGCCGCCGGTGAACCAGCGCTCGATCTCGTCCGCGACGGTTCTCGGCGAGCCGACGAAGGGGGAGCGCATCGAGCGCTCGAAGTGGATGACGGTCTCGCGCAGCGTCAGGCCGCGCTCGCTCGCGAGTCTCGTGATGCCCTCCGCCTGGGTGCGGAAGCTGCTGGCGCCGGCCGCGAGGGCCGCCTCGGCGGGGAAGGGCGCGTCGAGGTCGTACTGGGAGAAGTCGTGCCAGCCGAAGGGACGGCCGAACTCGGCGAGGGTCTTGTCGAAGTCTCTGGCGGCGTGGATCGCCTCCTCCGCCTCCCACGCCTCCTCGTCGGTCGCGCCGAGGCGGACGGTCAGGCCGGGCATGATCACGATCGCGTCGGGGTCGCGGCCCTTCGCGGCGGCGCGGTCCTTGATGTCGCGGTAGAAGGCCTGGTTCTGCTCGAACGATCTGGCGATCGTGAAGATTCCCTCGCCGACGGCGGCGCCGAGGTTGCGGCCGTCCTCCGAGTCGCCGGCCTGGAAGATCACCGGCTGCCCCTGGGGCGAGCGCTGGAGGTTGAGCGGCCCGACGACCTGGAAGTGCTCGCCGCGGTGGTCGAGCCTGTGCTGGCGGGAGGGGTCGAAGAAGACGCCGGCCTCCTTGTCGCGGGGGAAGGCGTCGTCCTCGTAGGAGTCCCACAGCCCTCTCGCGACGGCGACGTGCTCGTGGGCGCGGCCGTAGCGGGTCGGGTAGTCGAAGTGCTCGTCGCGGCTGTAGTTGCCGGCGGTGCCGGCGTCGCCGCTCGTGACGACGTTCCAGCCGGCGCGGCCGTGGCTGATCAGGTCGAGCGAGGCGAGGCGGCGGGCGACGTTGAAGGGAGAGTTGTACGAGGTCGTGATCGTGCCGACGAGGCCGATGTTGGTGGTCGTGACCGCGAGGGCCGAGAGCAGCGTCAGCGGCTCGAGGCGGTTGAGGTAGTGGGGAGGGGAGTCGGGGGTGATGAACTGGCTGTCGACGATGAAGACGAAGTCGAAGCGGGCCTCCTCCAACTGCCGCGCGCGAGCGATGTACCAGTCGATGTCGACGCTCGCGTCGCCCGGGATCTCGGGACTGAGCCAGGTGTTCTGCTGCCCCGGCCCGCCGACCCCCACGATCGCCGCGCCGAACTTCAGTTGCCGATCGCCCATCTCGGTTCTCCCTCACATCGTGTCGACCAGAGCCGTGGCCCCGCGGTCGTCAGAGCGTAAAGTCGATCCGCTTCAACGGGAATTGAATCCTCGACCAGTCTGGTCCAGAAACGCGAAAAGCCCCGTGGGGACGGGGCTTCTACCATGCGGAGCATTTCGTTAGTGTGGCTTAAGCAGGCTCGATATGTACCAGCACGTTATAAACGGCCGGCTTGGCTTGCATGATGGTGGCCTTTACGGCATGGGCGATGTCGTGCCCCTGGCGTACACTGATGGTACCGTCCACGATAACGTGCAGGTCGGCAAAGAACTCGAAGC
>JAATFK010000345.1 GCA_015655225.1 Solirubrobacterales bacterium
ACAGCAGGTTGAGGCCGAGCACGGTGATCCCGAAGCCCATCACGACGATCCCGAAGCCCTGCCAGACGCCGCCGCCGTCGTAGGCGATCACGCCGACGATCACCATCGCCAGTGGGATTCCGTAGCGCACGGTGAGGAGTCCGAGCTTCCGCATGCAGACCATGTTAGGCCCAACCGCCCCGGGTCCGCGCGCGACCTGATACAAATCGACGCGAAGTGTCACAGCGAACCGTCGAAGACGAGGCCCTGCTCGACGCCGCGCGTGAGTGCGTGCTGGAGGTCGGCGTGCGCCGCACCACGGTGACCGACGTCGCCCGGCGCGCGGGCGTGAGCCGGATGACGCTCTACCGCCGCTTCCCCGACGTGACGACGATGATCCAGGCGCTGATGACGCGCGAGTTCTCCGCGATCGTCACGCAGGTCGACCGCGAGGCGGAGCGGTTGCCGACCGGCCGCGAGCGGCTCGTCGCGGGCGCGATCGACGGCGCCGACCGGCTCGCCCGCAACCCGCTCTTCCTTCGCATCGTCGACGTCGACCCCGAGCTGCTGCTGCCCTACGTGACGACGCGCCTGGGCCAGTTCCAGCTCGCCGTCCTCGCCTCGCTGGAGCTGCAGCTGCTGGAGGGCGTGCGGGACGGCTCGATCGAGGCGACCGACCCCGCGATCGTCGCCCGCTCGATCGAGCTGTCGCTGCGCGGCTTCGTGCTGCAGACGCTCGCCGAGGGCGCCGAGGCCGCGCGCGAGCCGGAGCTGGCGGAGCTGCGCCGGATGCTCGACCGCTACCTGACGCCATGATGCGCTGGTGGGGCTGGGGCGAGGACGGGCATGACAAGCCCTTGTCGTCGACCGCCGACGCCGTGATGCGCGGCGAGATCGGCGAGCTGCCGGCGGCGCGTCGCGAGCCGGTCCCGCTCGACGCCGTCGAGCTGCCGCCAGCGACGCTCCCGCCCGCGACGCGCGAGCGGCTGATCGAGCTGGTCGGCACCGCGCACCTGCGGGAGGACCACGTCACGCGCGTCGAGCACGCGGTCGGACGCGGCTACCCGGACCTCGTCCGGCTGCGGGCCGGGCGGCTCGACGTCGCGCCCGACGCGGTCGCCTTCCCCGGCACCCCGGCGGAGGTCGCGGGGCTGCTGCGGCTGTGCGCCGCCGAGGGCGTCGCGGTCGTCCCCTTCGGCGGTGGGACGAGCGTCGTCGGCGGCGTGGAGGCGCTGCGCGGCCGCTTCGCGGCGGTCCTGACGGTCGACCTGCGGCGGCTCGACGGGCTGCTCGCGGTCGACCCGGTCGCGCTCACCGCGACGTTCGCCGCCGGCGTGCTAGGCCCCGCCGCGGAGGAGGCGCTCGCCGCGCACGGCCTGACGCTCGGCCACTTCCCGCAGTCGTTCGAGTTCTCGACCGTCGGCGGCTGGGTCGCGACCCGCTCCGCCGGCCAGGCGTCGAGCGGCTACGGGCGGATCGACGACCTCGTCGTCGCGCTGCGCGTCGCCACCCCGGCCGGCGAGATCGTCACCCGCGCCGTCCCCGCGAGCGCGGCCGGCCCGAGCGTGCGGGAGCTGCTGGTCGGCTCCGAGGGCGCGTTCGGGATCATCACCGAGGTCACGCTGCGGGTCCGCCCGCGGCCGGCCGTGCGGCGCTACGAGGGCTTCGCGCTGCCCGGCTTCGCCGCCGGGACGGCGGCGTTCCGCACGCTCGTGCAGGCGGGCGCGGCGCCCGACGTGGCGCGCCTCTCCGACGAGCAGGAGACGCGCGTCTCGCTCGCGCTCGCCGGCGACAGCCGCTCGACGCAGGCGCTCGCCGGCTACCTGCGCGCGCGCCGCCGGGCCAACGGCGCGATCGTGATCGCCGGCTGGGAGGGCGAGGCGCAGGACGTCCGGCACCGCCGCACCGCGACCGTCCGGATCCTGCGCGAGCACGGCGCCGTCGCGCTCGGGACGCGCATCGGGCATGCCTGGGAGAAGGGCCGCTTCCACGCCCCCTACCTGCGCGACGAGCTGCTCTCGCGCGGCGTGCTGATCGAGACGCTGGAGACCGCGACGAGCTGGAGCCGGCTCGCCGAGCTGCACCGCGAGGTCGGCGCGGCGATCGACGGCGCGCTGCGCGGCCGTGGCACGCCGCCGATCGTCTGGTGCCACGTCTCCCACGTCTACCCCGACGGCGCCTCGCTCTACTTCACGTTCGTCGCGCGGCAGCAGCTGGGGGAGGAGCTGGCGCAGTGGCACGCGCTGAAGGCGGCCGCCGGCGACGCGATCCTCGCCCACGGCGGGACGATCACCCACCACCACGCGGTCGGCCGCGACCACGGCCCGTGGCTCGCGCGGGAGATCGGCGAGCTGGGCGTCGAGCTGCTGACGGCGACGAAGGCGCGGCTCGATCCCGAGGGGATCATGAACCCGGGGAAGCTGGTGTTGCCGGCGCCGCTGCCAGGCGGCCCCGCCGCCTAGCTCGTCGCCGCGACTCTCATGCTGGTGAAGATCGCGCTGGAGCTGCGCGGCCCGCGACAGGTGAGCGCGAGCCGCACGATCCGCGTCGTCGCGGCGGTCGAGAGGGCCGGGCCGACCGGGACGGGACCGCCGCCGGTGTCGATCGAGAAGCGCATCGTGCGGCTGCCCTGGACGGTCGCCAGCAGCGTGATCGGGGCGCCGGTCGGGACCTGCGCGGTCGCGACCGTCTGACCCGGGCCGCTGGAGCCGCGCCAGACGCGCACCTGGCCTCTCTGGACCTCGATCCCGAGCGCCTCGCCGACGTCCTCGCTGCCGGCGATCCCCGCCAGCCCGGCGTAGCAGCCGTGCGCCTCGGCTCTGACCTGCGCTCTGACGTTCAGCGCGGCGACCTGGCGCGCCAGCTCGGCGGTCGCGGGGTTGCCGCTCAGCGTCAGCCCTCTCGAGCTCGGCCGCGCGAAGGCGGTGCGGTTCCACGGCCACTCCCAGAGGGGGTCGAGCGTCGTCGCCTCGAGGTCGGGGGCGTGGACTCTCGTGACCTTCTGCGCCACGCCGAGCGGTGCCGCGGCCGTCGTCATCGGGGTGCCGTTGTCGCCGAGCACGGGCCAGCCGCTCGCGGCCCAGCGCAGGGGCTCGAGCACCGGTTGTCGTCGCGCGTTGACGGGATCGTCGGGCAGGACGGCGTGGAGGATGAACCAGCTGTCGCCGTTCTGGTCGGTGACGAGGTCGCCGTGGCCGGGGCAGCGGAGCGCGCTGCTGCCTCTCAGGGCCGGCTGGCGCGCGCGGACGTAGGGGCCGAGCAGGGAGCGCGAGCGCGCGACGCCCTCGAAGTAGTCGCAGGGCGGCTTGCAGCAGTTGGAGCCGGCGAAGAAGAGGTAGTCGTAGCCGGCGTGCTGGACGACCTCGGGTCCCTCGACGACGCCGTGGTCGCCCGCCGCCGGCTTCAGCAGCTCGTGCGGCTTGCCCTTCACGCGCAGGCCGTTCGCGGTCAGCTCGATCGCCCAGATCCCGCCGGGCTTGTCCATCTGGCGGTAGACGAGGTAGCGCGTGCCGTGGGGGCCGTCGGCGACGTCGGCGTCGATCGCGCCCGAGGCGGGGCAGTAGAGCGGGCGGCCGAGGTCCTGATAGGGACCGGCGGGCGTGTTCGCGAGCGCGACGCCGATGCAGTGGACCTGCGAGTGGTCGAGGGCCGCGTAGTAGATGCGCGTGGCGTTGCCCCAGCGCGAGAACTCGGGAGCCCAGAAGCGGCCGGAGGTCCACAGGGGCGCCTGCGGCAGCACGCCGCCGATCGGCGTCCAGTTGACGAGGTCGCGCGAGTGGAAGAGCGTGAAGGCGGGGACGAAGGCGCGGGTGGTGGCGGCGAGGTAGAAGTCGCTGCCCTCGCGCATCACGGTCGGGTCGGGGTACTGGCCCGCGATGACCGGGTTCGTGTAGGTCGGCCGGGCCGTGCCCGAGGAGCCGCAGGCGGCGACGAGCATGACGACGAGCGCCGCCAGCAGGATCACGACCGCCGTCAGGGAGCGACGGCGCTTCGGAGGTGTAGTCGGCGGGCTCAGCGGAAGCGGGGGTCGGCCATTCCCCGGCAGACTAGATGGTCGAGCGCGGGCCGAGGACGAAGGAGGCGTGGAGGGCGCCGTCTGGGCCCAGCAGCCAGCGCCGCTCGCCGTCGGCCAGGACGGTCGCGAGGGCCGGCTCGGCCATCGCCGCGTGGTGCTCGATCTCGGCTTCGAGGGCGGTCAGCGGGAGCGGTCCCAGCTCCTCCTCGATCGCCTGCCAGTAGGCCGCGTTGTTGATGTGGCCGGCGACGTCGAGGTCGGCGGCGCGCAGCGGCCAGGGGCGCGCGGCGGCGTCCGGCGGCGGCGGCGGATGGTGGAGCCGTGCGCGCACGCGACGGTCGCCGGCCGACTCGCCGTAGAGGTCGACGAAGCGGTCGACGCGGGACGGTCTCAGCGTGACCGGGTCGAGCGAGACCCAGATCGCGACCGCGTCGACCGCGCCGCCGCCGTCGCCGCGGATCGAGGTGCGGCGCTCGGCACACAGCGCGCCGTAGCCGCTGCAGGCGGTCCGCAGCGTGAGCCGCTCGCCGAAGCGGGGGAAGCGACCGACCTGGAGGCTCGTGCGGCGCACGACCCAGACGGCGTCCTCCTCGATCCCGGCGTCGCGGACGTCGCCGTAGGCGACCGCCTGGAGCCAGTCGACGATCGTGTCGAGCCGGGCGCGGCCGGTGGGCGTCGTGTCGCCGGGGCCGACGAGGCGCTCCTCGACGTAGGAGCGTCCGACGGTCGGGAAGGGAGGTATCGCATCGGCCACGGCGCCCATGCAGGAAGGCTAACCCCGCTCCGGGTACGTCCGTGTGCTCAGGCTGTCACGTCGAGCGGGGCGCCGACCAGGTCGAGCGCGGCGTCGAGCGCCGCCGCGCGCCGCCCGGGGACGAGCCCGAGGCGGGTGCGCCGGTCGAGCAGGTCCTCGGCGGTGAGCGCCAGCTCGTGGGCGACGGCGAAGCGCAGCTAGGCGACGCAGACGGGGACGCCGGGGGCGAGCGGCTCCAGCTCCGCGGGCGTGCGGGCGAGCTCCGCGACGCGGGGGGCCTCGGAGCCGTAGCGGCTCGTGAGGGCGGGGTTGGCGTTGCTTGTGCGGCCGCTTGTGGTGCTCGCGCCTGTGAGGGGGAGCCGTCTCGTGACGCACGCGCCCGCTTGGACCCCGGGCCGGGCGGCGATCCGGTCGACGGTGTCCTGGGCCATCCGGCGGGCGGTCGTGAGCTTGCCGCCGACGACGGTCAGGACGCCGTCGTGGTCGAGGACGGCGTGGCGGCGAGAGAGGTCGGCGGTGGCGTCGTCGGCGCCGTCGAGGAGGGGCCGCAGGCCGGCGAAGCGGCCGACGACGTCGGCGGAGGTCAGGTCGCGGTCGAGGATCCGGTTGATGCCGTCGAGGAGGAAGCGCTCCTCGTCGTCCTCGACCTGCGGGACGTCGGGGATCGGGCCCGCGTAGGGCTCGTCGGTGAGGCCGACGAGGACGAGACCGTCGGGGCGCGGGACGGCGAAGACGAAGCGGCCGCCGTGGCTGTCGGGGAGGGGCGCGTTGACGAGCGCGCGGGGGTCGCCGAGGCGTTCGGCGGCGATCAGCAGGTGGGAGCCCTTGCTGGGGCGCAGCGAGACGCCGGGGGTCAGCTCGCCGGCCCAGACGCCGGCGGCGTTGACGACGTGGCGGGCGCGGAGGCGGAAGGAGCCGCCCGGTCCCTGGCCGTCGCCGTGCTCGTCGCGGATCGTCGCGCCGTTGGCGGTCAGGTCGGAGGCGGAGGCGTAGGTCAGGATGCGGGCGCCGTGGGCGGCGGCGGTGCGGGCGACGGCGAGGACGAGGCGGGCGTCGTCCTCCAGCTGACCGTCCCAGTGGAGGAGGGCGCCGCGGAGGCCGTCGGGATCGAGGGCGGGGGCGAGGCGGCGGGCCTCCTGGGCGCTGATGCGGCGGGTCGAGGGGAGGCGGTGGCGGCTGGTGCCGGCGGCCATGCGCATCGTGTCGCCGATGCGGGTGCCGAGCTCGAGGCGGGCGCCGGCGGCCGGCGAGATCGCGGCGCCGAGAGGCATCAACATGGGGATCGGGCGGATCAGGTGGGGAGCGCTGACGTCCATCAGGATCGCGCGCTCGCTGGCCGACTCCCAGGCGAGACCGAAGTCGTAGCTGGCGAGGTAGCGGAGGCCGCCGTGGGCGAGCTTGCTGCTCCAGCGGCTGGTGCCCTGAGCGAGGTCGCCGCGCTCGGCGAGGGCGACGCTGAGACCGCGGCTGGCGGCGTCGAGGGCGACCCAGGTGCCGGTGATGCCGCCGCCGACGACAAGGACGTCGACGGTCTGGTCGCCGGTGGGGTGGGCCAGCTCGTCCAGCTCGCGGGCGCGCCGGGTCGCGTTGAGCGAGTCCGAGCCGGACCCGCCAACCGCCGCTCCCGACCGGATCATGCGACGAAGTGACATCGAGAGTCGCACTGTAACACCGTGGCGGACCTACTGCTACACCTGCCGTCCATTGCACATAGAGTCGGTGCATGGGGAGAGCAAAGGTCGGCGGGATCGCCGTGGTCGGGGTCGTCGTGGGGCTGCTGATCGGACTGCTCGCGGGGTCGGGCGGAGGCAGCGGGTCGACGTCGACGGTGACGGTCACGCGAGCGGCCGTACGCGCGGCGGGCGCGACGCGCGAGCGGACGGTGACGCAGCGGGTGCGCGTGCGGGTGCCGGTCGTGCACACGCGGACAGTCCGCGTCGTGAGAGTCGTGCAGCACACGCAGGTGCGGACGCAGACGGTGCGGGTCGCGGCGCCGTCGGCGCCGGCGACGGGTGGCGGGGGTGGCGATGGCGGTGGCTCCGGGGGCTCGTCGGGGAGCGACGGCAGCCAGTACGCGGGGGAGACGTGCGCCGAGATCGGCCACTCGTTCCGGGTCACGCCCGGCTCCGACCCCGAGCACGACGCCGACAACGACGGCATCGCCTGCGAGAGCTTCGGCTAGCCGAACCGGCGCCCTCGCGGGACGCCACGCACGACGCCGATGGTCGCTACGATGTGCGCCCCGCGCCGACGTAGCTCAGCTGGTAGAGCACTTCACTCGTAATGAAGGGGTCCCCGGTTCGAATCCGGGCGTCGGCTTGCGGTGAAGTCGCTGCAAATGGGGTGGTTTTAGTCTTCATTCGCGCCTCATTTTCTGAGCGCTGCGGTGCCACATTGGAGGCTCGTGGCCCAATCGTGGCCCAATGGATCGCGGAGCTGGCGCGCCGGCGCTCGCCTATAGCTGATCTGGCTGTTGGCCTTTCGGCCTGCTCCACCTAGCGTCAGTCGGGCCGCTCCAAGATGGGCGGTGGCCCGGGCGACGCTTGCAGGCGCCCCCGGGCCCGACACCGAAGGGG
>JAATFK010000239.1 GCA_015655225.1 Solirubrobacterales bacterium
ACGACCGTCTCTGCATGCACGAGTTCGTCCTCTCCGGCGCGCCGATGAAGCGCGACCTCGGGATCAGAACCTTGGACCTCGCCAAGCGGCTGCTCGACCATGGCTTCCACCCGCCGACGGTCTACTTCCCGCTGCTGGTCGACGAGGCGCTGCTGCTGGAGCCGACCGAGACCGAGACGAGAGAGACGCTCGACGCCTTCGCCGACGTCGTCGCGGAGATCCTGCGCGAGGCGAAGGACGACCCCGAGATCGCCCGCAACGCGCCGTACACGACGCCGGTGCGGCGGCTCGACGAAGCCGGTGCCGCGAAGCACCCGGTGATCCGGCAGCCGCTGTAGGGACGTCGGCGGTGGGTGACGCGCGCGACGCTGTGCGGGACCGCGTGCGCGCCGCCTGCCTCGCGCTGCCCGAGACGCACGAGCGCCTCAGCCACGGGGCGCCGTCGTTCTTCGTCGGCCCCGGCAGAGGCAAGGGCTTCCTGATGGTCGTGCGAGGCCAGCGCGGCGAGGACCGGGTCGCCCTCTGGTGCGCGGCGCCGCGAGGGGCGCAGGAGGCGTACGTGACGCGCTCGCCGGAGCAGTACTTCGTGCCGCCCTACTTCGGCCACCGCGGCTGGCTCGGCGTCTACCTCGACCGCGAGCTCCCGTGGGACGAGGTGCTCGGCGCGATCGAGGACGCCTGGCTCGCGATCGCGCCGAGACGGCTGGTCGAGGCGCTTCCCGCGCCGCCCGGCGGCTGATCAGGCGGCGGTGCGCGAGCGCAGCACGACGCGCGCGCCCAGCGCGGGGATCATCGTGACGTTGCGGTGGCGCGCCCGCTCGGGCGCCGCGTCGGCGGCGACGAGGTCGGTGCGGCGGGCGATCGCGCGCAGCACGACGCGCTGCTCGGCCATCGCGAGCGTCGCGCCGAGGCAGCGGCGGATCCCGCCGCCGAACGGGATCCAGGTGTAGGTGCCGGGCTTGACGCCGAGGAACCGCTCGGGCCGGAAGGCGAACGGCTCCGGATAGACGTCGTGGCGGTGGTGCAGCAGGAGGATGCTGACGAGCACCGCGCTGTCGGCGGGGACGCCGAACTCGCCCAGCTGCCACGGCACTCTCACGCGCCGGCCGATGATCGGGATCACGGGCCGGGCGCGCATCGTCTCGTGGATCGTCGCCTCGATCCAGGCGTCGCGCTCGGCGTCGCCGGCCGGGGCCGAGCGCGCGAGGTCGCGCAGGCGGTCGTAGGCGGCGGGAGTGCGGAGCAGCCGCTCGAAGCTCCAGGCGAGCGAGTTGGCCGTCGTCTCGTGGCCGGCCAGCACGAGCGTCAGCAACTCGTCGCGCAGCTCGTGGTCGGTCATCGGGGTGCCGTCCTCGTCGCGGGCGTCGAGCAGCAGCGAGAGGATGTCGGTGCCGCCGCCGTTCGCGGCATGGGCGGCGCGGCGTGCGGCGATCACCGCGTAGAGGTGGAGGTCGAGGCGCGCGAGCAGCTTTCTCAGCGGCCCGATCGCCTCGGTGCGGCCAATGTTGACCAGCTCGAAGAGCTGCGAGGTGGGCTTGGTCGAGAGCTTCACCGCCCAGCGGATGGTGTCACGCAGGCCGCGCTCCGGCGTGCCGGCGGCGGGCTCGCCCTCGATCCCGAAGATCCCGGCCATGATCACGTCGAGCGTGATCGCCTGCATCCGCGGCGCGAGCGGGAACGGCTCGCCGACCGGCCAGCGGTCGATCTCGCGGTCGGCCGCCTCGGCGATCATCGCCGCGTAGCGCTCGACCGCCTCGCCGTGGAACGGCGGCAGCAGCAGTCTGCGCTGGCGCAGGTGCTGGGGGCCGACGAGCGTGAGGACCGAGTTGGGGCCGACGATCGGGCGCAGCGGCGACTCGCCGGTCAGCGACGGCGCCTCGTCCGGCTTGGCGGTGAGGAGCGACTTCACGTGGTCGGGGTGGCTGATGAAGACGCTGACGCCCTCGTCCCGGACCATGCTGTCGAACTGGAAGGTCTCGCCGTACAGGCGGCGGGCGCGGAAGACGAACTGGACCTGGCGGACGCTCAACCGCAGCGTCTGCACGACGCGGGGGAGCGGGATCGCGGGCGGGAGCGGGCCTGGGGAGATGACGCCGGTCGGCACGGACGCGGGGCCGGCGGGGGAGGGCGGCGCCTCGCCGATCAGCGCGGACGGGGCGGCGCGCGGCTCGGCCTCGATCGACATCGCTTCATTGAACC
>JAATFK010000363.1 GCA_015655225.1 Solirubrobacterales bacterium
CACCGCGGCGCTGCTCTGCGCCGTGCTCGCGCTCACCGCGCTCGCGCTGACGTTCACGGCCGCGCTGCACGCGGCGACCGCGCTCGCCGACGGACCGGGCGTCGGCACGCCGACGGTCGCGACGCTCGGTGACTCGTACATATCGGGGGAGGCCGGCCGCTGGGCCAGCAACACGGACGGCTCGGAGTCGGCGATCGACGCGCTCGGCTCGACGGCCTACTACGACAACGCGTCGCACACGGCGGAGCAGATCCCGGCCTGCCACCGCTCCGCGTCGGCCGAGGCGTACCTCGGCGGCGGCGTGAACGGGATCAACTTCGCCTGCTCGGGCGCGCAGACGTCGACCTTCACCGACTCCAGCGGCAACTTCAAGCCGGGGCTCGACTTCTACAACAGCGGCGGCAATCAGGGCCAGGCGCTGATGCTGCAGAACTACGCCACGACGCACAACGTGAAGCTCGTCGCGATCTCGATCGGCGGCAACAACTTCAACTTCGCGTCGATCATCCAGAGCTGCCTGGTCGACTGGCTGACGTCGCCGTCGTGGTGGCCGAACTACTGCAACGACGACTCGTCGGTCACGAGCAACTTCACGCCGGCGAACGTCTCGACGCAGACGACCGCGATCAGAAACGCGATCCTCAACGTCCACACGGCGATGGTGAACGCCGGCTACAGAGACTCGCAGTACGGGATCGAGGTGCAGGACTACGAGTCGCCGATCCCGAACGGCTCCGGCTTCCGCTACTCCGAGAGCGGCTACACGCGTCAGGACACCGGCGGCTGCGGCTTCTGGAACAACGACGCCAACTGGGCGAACGCGACCGCGCTGCCGACGATCGACGGCGCCGTCTTCAACGCGGCGTCGGCGACCGGGCTGACGAACGTCAAGACGCTGCAGCTGTCGACCGCGTTCAACGGCCGGCGGCTGTGCGAGAACACGGTCGGGCTGCTGGAGGAAGAGGGGCTGTCGTCCTGGAGAAGCGCGGGCGCGGTCGACAGAACCGAGTGGGTCAACCAGATCCGCACGGTCTCCACGATCGGCTCCGACTACTACATCCAGGAGTCCCTGCACCCGAACTACTGGGGCCAGCTGGCGCTGCGCAACTGCCTGCGCCAGGCGTACAACGGCGGCACGCCGAGAGGCGGCACCTGCACCCGCACCGGGACCGGCTTGACGGCCGGCGGGGAGCCGGTGATGACGCTCGCGCCGTAGGTCGCGCCGCGGGTCGTTTCGTGATCGTGCCGCGGGCGGGGTTCAAGCGAACCCCTCTCGCGGCCGATGACCTCGTCTTAAGGGACGTGCACGCGACGAGGAGACGAGGACGATGGGACGGTTCCGACGGGGCTGGGAGCTTGCGAAGGAGAGCTGGGCGGTGCTGCGCGCCGACCGCTCCCTGCTGATGTTCCCGATCGTCTCCGCGATCGCGATCATGGGGGCCGCCGCGATCCTGATCGGTCCCGGCACGGCGCTCTACGCGAACGGCAGCAGGCCGGGCGGGATCGTGCTGTGGGCGCTCGCCGCCTACGTGCTCACGTTCATCGGGATCTACTGCAACGTCGCGCTCGCGGCGGCCGCCTCGCAGGCGCTCGACGGGCATGACACGACGCTGCGCACCGGCTTCTCGGTCGCGCGTCAGCGAACCGGCGTGATCGCCGCTTGGGCGCTCGTCGCGCTCGTCGTCGGCGCCGCGCTGCAGGCGCTCGAGGTGCTGCTGTCGGAGTCGCCCGCGGGACGGATCGTCGGCGCGATCGTCTCGGGGCTGCTGGGCGCCGCCTGGTCGATCGCGACGTTCTTCGTGGTGCCGGTGCTGGCGCTGGAGGAGCTTGGTCCGAGAGCGGCGCTGACGCGCTCGATCTCCGTGATCCGCGCGCGCTGGGGCGAGGGCTTCGTCGGCGGCGGGTCGATCACCGGCCTCGTCTTCCTCTGCGCGGTGCTGCCGGCGCTGATCATCGGCGCGATCGGCGTCTCGCTGACGGGCTCGAGCCCGGCGGGCGGCGGCGTGCTGATCGGGATCGCCGCGGTGATCATCGTGGCGGCGCTGATCGTCGGCTCGACGCTCTCGGCGATCTTCCGCGTCGTGCTGTTCCGCTACGCGACCGACGGCACGACCGCGAGCGGCTTCGACCGCACGACGCTCGACCAGGCGTTCGTGCCGAAGCGGTCGCTGCGGCGCGTCGCGCGGTAGCGGCCGGGCGGCCGGCGCGGGCCGTGCGGCCCCCGCGGGTCGGCATGCGGACCTTGCGGCTCGGCCGCCTCGATGCGAACATCTGTTCGCATGATCGTCTGCGTGCTGCTGCCCCGCTTCCAACTCACCGTCGCCGTCGGCGACCGTGAGCACCTGCTGACCGAGCCGGCCGCGCTCGCGCCCGAACCGGGCCGCGAGGCGAAGGTGGGGGAGGTCTCGCTGGCGGCGGAGGCGTTCGGCGTGCGGGCCGGGATGGCGCTCGGCGAGGCGCTCTCGCGCTGCCCGCAGCTGGCGCTCGTGCCGCCCGACCCGGCCGGTGTCGCGGACGCCTGGGAGCGGCTGATCGTGCGGCTGGAGTCGATCGGCGCGGCGGTCGAGCCGGAGCGGCCGGGACTCGCCTGCTTCGACGCGCGCGGCCTGCGGAACCTGCACGGCGGGACGCTCGCGCGGGTGATGGAGGCGGCGCGCGTCGTGCTGCGCCGGCCGGCCCGCTTCGGCGCCGGCCCGTCGCGCTTCTG
>JAATFK010000316.1 GCA_015655225.1 Solirubrobacterales bacterium
CCCGCGCTCCTGCATCTGCGCGAGATGGTCGAGCAGTCGCTCCTGCGTCACCCCGAGCGCGGCCGCGGCCGGCGCGTAGGGCTCGGAGATCACCGGCATGTCGCCCTGGAGCGTGCGGATCACGGCGATGTCGAACTCGTCGTAGGGCTGCGGGTCGAGCTCGACCGGGTCCGCCGCGACGGCCGCTCTCGCGAGGTCCTCGGTCGTCCCCTCCATCTCCAGGTCCATGCGGATCTTGAAGAGCTTGAGCGTCGGCAGCTGACGGACCGACTCGGCGCCGGCCTCCTCGGCGAGCGCGGCGAGCGTCCCCTCGAGCCCGAGCTTCGAGTCCGGCTCGGTCGCGATCGTGAACCAGAGGTTGAACTCGTGGTTGCGCAGGTAGTTGTGCGAGACGCCCGGGTGCGCGTTGATCACTCTGGCGGCGCGGTGCGGGTTCTCGGCGTCGACCTTCGCCGCCACCAGCATCGAGGAGTAGCCGAGCGCGCGGGTGTCGAAGATCGGCGTGACCTGGCGGATGATGCGCTCGTCGAGCAGCGTCTGGATCCGCGTCATCACTTCGTCCTCGGTGATCCCGGCGGCCTCGGCGACGCGCTGGTAGGGCCGCGGCTCGATCGGGAACTTCCCCTGCATCAGGTTCAGGAGCCGTCTGTCGAGGTCGTCGAGCGGGATCGCGGCACCGTGCTTGCGACTGCGCAGCTTGGGCGTCGCGGTAGCGGCGTCGGTTATTCCATCTCGGAGAGCCATCGGGCGGCGTCCTTTGCGTGGTAGGTGATGACGACGTCGGCGCCGGCGCGCCGGATCGACGTGAGCGTCTCGATCACGACAGCGCGTTCGTCGATGTAGCCGGCGGCCGCGGCGGCCTTGACCATCGCGTACTCGCCACTGACGTTATAGGTCGCGACCGGCATGCCCGTCGCGTCCTTCACGCGGCGGATCACGTCGAGGTACGGCAGCGCGGGCTTGACGAGCACCAGGTCGGCGCCCTCCTGGACGTCGAGCAGCGCCTCGCGCACCGCCTCGTCGCCGTTGGCCGGGTCCATCTGGTAGCTGCGGCGGTCGCCGAAGGCGGGGGTCGAGCCGGCCGCCTCGCGGAACGGCCCGTAGTAGGCGGAGGCGAACTTCGCCGAATGGGCCATGATCGCGAGGTCCGGGAAGCCGGCCTCGTCGAGCTCGGCGCGCAGCAGGCCGACGCGGCCGTCCATCATGTCGCTCGGCGCGATCATGTCGGCGCCGGCCTGCGCGTAGGTGATCGCGGTGCGGGCGAGCAGCTCGACGGTCGCGTCGTTGTCGACCGACGGCAGCCCGTCGGGACCGGCGCGCAGCACGCCGCAGTGGCCGTGGCTCGTGTACTCGCAGAGGCAGAGGTCGGGGATCACCAGCAGCTCGGGGTGGGCGTCCTTGATCGCGCGGATCGCGAGCTGGACGACGCCCTCCTCGTCCCAGGCGCTCGACCCCTCCTCGTCCTTGTGGTCCGGGATCCCGAACAGCATCAGCGCCGGGATCCCGAGCGCGACCGCCTCCGCCGCCTCGGCGACGACGTGGTCGATCGTGAGGCGCGAGATCCCCGGCATCGCCTCGATCGGCTCGCGCCGGTCGGTTCCGTGCGTGACGAACAGCGGGTAGACGAAGTCGCCGGCGTCGAGCTGCGTCTCGCGCACCAGGCCGCGAAGGGCTCCGGTGCGGCGCATGCGGCGCATGCGGGTGGTGGGGAACGGCATCGCCGACTGAGGATAACGACGCGCGCCCGCCGGGCCAGGTCAGCCGAAGCGCCGCAGCGCGACGCGCGCGATCGCGGTGTAGGCGACCGCGATCGCGAGCAGGTGCAGCAGCGGCCCGAGGACGCTCTGGTCGCCGGCGTTGAGCGAGTTGTTGAGCGCCTGCAGCGTCGGCTTGAACGGGAACAGCGCGGAGATCCCGTTCACCACGTCGTAGAGGCCCGATGACACCGCGCCGCTCGGCACGAGCGCGAGGAAGATGATCGGCAGCGAGAGCAGGAAGGCGAGCATCGACGCGGCCCGCACCTCGCGGGCGATCCCGCCGATCGCGACGCCCAGCGCGGCGAACGCGAGCGCGCCGGCCGCGAGCGCGGCGACCCACAGCGGCAGTCGCCCCCAGTCGAGGTCGACGAAGAACGCGCCGAGCGCCAGCACCATCCCGAACGTGACGACGAACGCGCAGAGCGCGGCCAGCCCGATCTTCTCCAACAGCAGGCCGAGCCGCGAGACGAGCCCGCGCACGAGCCGCGCGAAGGCGTGCTCCTCGCGCTCCATCGCCAGCAGGCCGGAGGCGAGCAGAACCGTCAGGAACAGCAGCGAGACGGTCACCGCGACCGCGACCGCGTAGGAGTCGAGCGGCTGGCGGTGGCTGCCGGCGACGTTCGTCTCGATCGCTCTGACCGGCTGGGAGACCGACTGCAGCACCGCCGTCGAGGTGCCGAGGTTGTCGATCGCGAGCGTCGCGAATCTGTCGACCTGGTCGAGCGCCGGCCGCAGGTTCGAGCCGCGCGGCAGCGACGCGATCGCGGCGTCGAGCACCTTCTTCGCGTTCGTCAGCCCGAGCACCGTCAGCTGGCGCCCGAAGACGTCGAGCGTCCCGCCGGTCAGGAGCAGGTTGATGTATCTGACGGTGACCTGCTCTAATCTCTTGCCGAGCGCCTGGTTGACGTCGGCGATGCGCGACTTGATGACCGACTCGACGTACTGCTGCTTGACCGCGTCCTCGCCGTTGTAGGCGATCTCGATCGTCGCCTGCTGCGTCCCGCTGGCGAGTCTCTCGGTGATGTCGGGCGGCAGGATCACCGCCGCCAGCACCTTCCCCTGCTTCACCAGCTTGAGCGCCTCGGCGCGTGTGTGCACGAACGTCGGGTCGACCGAGCCGAACAACTGCGACGTGTATTCGTTCGCGTTGACCGAGGTTCCGCCGAGGTCGAACGTCCGCTGGCTGACGGGGATCTCGTTGAGCACCGCGATCTTCGGCTTGTCCGGCCCGCGCGAGAGCGAGAAGCCGATCAGCAGGGCGATCACGATCGGGTAGACGATCAGCAGCACGACCAGGAACGGCGAACGACGCAGGATCTGGAGGTCCTTCAGCAGCAGCCAGCGCACGGCGCCTCAGTGCCCGCGCGCGTGCAGGAAGCGCACGAACGCGGTCTCGAAGTCGCGCGGCCCGACGGCCGCGCGGTCCTCTCCGTCGTCGACCGTCGCCTCCAGCTCGCCAGGCGTGCCGGTGAAGAGCAGCTCCCCGTCGGCGAGCACGAGCACGCGGTCCGCGTAGCGGTCCGCGTCCTGCACGTTGTGGGTCGAGTAGACGACCGTCGTGCCGCGGCTCGCGAGCTCGCCGATGAAGCCCCAGAGGCGCTCGCGCTGACGCGGGTCGAGCGACGAGGAGGGCTCGTCGAGCAGCAGCACGCGCGGCTCGGCGAGCAGCCCGACGGCGATGTTCACGCGCTGCTGGTTGCCGCCCGAGAGGCGTCCCACCTCGTCGCCGGCGCGGTCGGTCAGGTCGGCCTGCGCGAGCATCCGGACGACCGCCGCCTCGGGGTCGGCGACGCGCTCCAGGCGCGCGAAGAGGCGCAGGTTCTCGGCGACCGACAGCTTCGAGTAGACGGCCGGCTGCTGCGGCACCCAGCCGACCTCCTTCGGCGGGCAGGAGACGCTGCCCGCGTCGGCCCCCGCGATCCCCGCGAGGATCGACAGCAGGGTGGTCTTGCCG
>JAATFK010000062.1 GCA_015655225.1 Solirubrobacterales bacterium
CGTCGCCGCCGAAGCGGTTCAGGATCACCGCGAGGAACGACTCGCCGTGGGACTGCTCGGGCAGCGAGCGTCCGCCGTAGGAGGCGAGCGGGTCGCGCTCCAGTCCCTCCAGGTACGTCGCGGCCGTGAACAGGCTCTCGGCTCGCAGGAAGAAGTCGGTTCTCGGTCGCCGGATCCCGCGGACGAGCCGGACCGCGTCGCCGAGCGCGGAGTGCGAGTCCCGGGTCGAGAACGCGAAGTTCGACGAGCCGCCCTCGGGGTTGATCCCGGCCGCCACCGCGATCGCCTCCAGCAGCGTCGACTTGCCGCTCCCGTTCTCGCCCGTCAGGAACGTCACCGACGGATCGAGGGCAAGCCCCTCGCCCTCCAGCGCCCCGACCGCCGCCAGCTCCCACGGATGGCCGTGCCGCTCCTCGCCCTCGGCCGCCGGGCGCAGCGCCACGGCGCGCAGGAAGGCGGTGTTCACCCGGCGGCGGTGGGCGCGGCGAGCGCCGGTGCGGCCTCGCGTGCCTGCGTCGCGCTCAGCACGAGCAGGCCGAGCAGGCGATCGAGCTCGGCGGGGGAGACCGCCTCCAGCGGCAGCTCGCCCTGGATCCAGACCTCGCCGTCGCGCGTGTGGGAGAAGCGCAGGAACGGGATCTGACGGTTCCAGCGGAGCAGGTCGTGCGGGTCGATCCGGTCCGCCTCGATCACCTGCGCCTGCACCCGCAGGAGCCCGTCGCGGATCGCGACGCCGACGTGGATCGGCCACCCGGCGGCGTCGACCGTGATGCCCCATTCGGCGTACGCGACGCGCCGCGTGTCGCCGTCCAAGCCGGCGATGAAGGCGTCGGTCACGGTGCGGGGGTCTGGTGCCATTTGCGGGAACGATACGCGCTCCGAGTGCTAATGTTGACCGCAGAGCTTTCGCGCCGGATCTGGTCCGGCGGCCGTTTGGAAGTGGGCACTGGCCCACTTTTTTTTATGAGGAGGTGATCGATTCCATGAGTGACGTACAGACCGACATCGAAGCTGCGCTGGCGCAGGCCGAGCCGCAGGTCGAGGTCCTGCTCGCGGAGGTCGTGGGCGGCAGCACCGTCCGCCTCTACATCGATCACCCCGACGGCGTCTCGCTCGCGCTCTGCGAGCGCGTCACGAACCAGCTCGTCGCGATTCGCGAGCGCTATGCGCTCGAGGTCTCCTCGCCGGGCACCGACCGCCCGCTCACGAGACCGAAGCACTTCAGCCGCTTCCTCGGCCGCCGCGCCCGCGTTCGCACGCGGGAGGCCCAGGGAGGGCACAGAACGTTCACCGGCGAGCTCGTCGGCGCGACCGAGGAAGAGGTGACGATCGCCGCTGACACCGGCGTCGTCTCGATTCCCTACGCCGCCATCGCCAGGTCCAACCTCGTCCCAGGAGAGTAAGCAGCATGTCGAGAGAGATCCTGGACGCCGTCAGGGGCCTTGCGGCCGAGAAGAACATCTCGAGCGAGAAGCTCATGGTCGCCCTCGAGGACGCCCTCCTGTCGGCCTACAAGAAGACCCCCGGCGCCGCGCCCTACGCGCAGGTCACGATGGATCGCGACCTCGGCGACTTCACCGTGTGGGAGCTGAGAATCCCGCCGGAGCTGGAGGAGAAGCTGATCAAGGAGCAGGAGGAGGAGCTGGCCGCCTCCGCCGGCGAGTTCGCGAACGTCGACCCGGAGACGGGCGAGGTGCGCGAGGAGGTCGCCCCCGAGCTGGACCTCGAGAAGCTCAGAGAGTACGAGGACCAGATCGAGCGGATCGACGTCACGCCCGACGACTTCGGCCGGATCGCCGCGCAGACCGCCAAGCAGGTGATCCTGCAGCGCATCCGCGAGGCCGAGCGCGACATGATGTTCGAGGAGTACCGCGACCGCGTCGGCGAGCTGATCACCGGCATCGTCCAGCAGTCCGACTCGCGCTACACGCTCGTGCAGCTGCGCGAGCGGGTCGAGGCGCTGCTGCCGAAGTCCGAGCAGGTCGAGGGCGAGCGCTACGACCACTCGCAGCGGATCAAGGCCGTCATCAAGGACGTCTCCGCCTCCACCAGAGGCCCGAGCATCATCGTCTCGCGTCGCGATCCGGAGCTGATCAGATCGCTGTTCGAGCTGGAGGTGCCGGAGATCGCCGACGGCCTCGTGGAGATCACGAACGTCGCCCGCGAGCCCGGCTACCGCTCGAAGATCGCCGTCGTCTCGCACGTCGACGGGGTCGACCCGGTCGGCGCCTGCGTCGGCCCGCGCGGCTCCCGCGTGCGGATGGTCGTCTC
>JAATFK010000567.1 GCA_015655225.1 Solirubrobacterales bacterium
GGGTATCGCTCGTCCGGAGCTCGATCAGCTCGCTGTTCTGCTTCGAGCGCTCGGCCTCGGCCGCCGCGAGCTCGACCCGCGCCTCCGCGACCGACCGCTCGGCCACCGCGAGCACGGCAGGAAGGGCGTCGATCACTCGGGTCGCGGCATCGACCTGGTGCCGGCGCTGGACGGCGAGCCGGGCCGCCTCCTGGGCTGCGTCGCGCTCGGCATCCAGTTGGCGGCGCAATGTCGCGACCTGCGCGTCTTGCGCGCGAGCGCGCTCGCGGGCGGTCTCGAGCTCGACCCGGGCCTGCACCTCGGCGGTGCGCGCGGACTCCAGCTCGGCCAGCACGCCGTCCCGGGCGCTCAGGTCCAGGATCGGGCGCGGGGTCGCCGCGTGTGCGTCGCGGGCCGCCGTCGCCGCCGCGACCGCCTGGTCGGCCTCGGCCACGGAATCCTCGAGAGCGCGCACGCTCACCGCGAGACGCTCGCCCTCGGCGGTCGCCGCCTCCAGCGCGACGCGCGAGCGGCCGAGCGCCTCGCTGCGCTGCGCGAGCGCCGCGTCGAACGCCTTGAGCTCGGCGACCGCCTGCGCCTGGTCGATCTGGGCGCCGTCGAGCGAGTCGCGGGCCGCGGCGAGCGCGAAGCGCTGTCGCTCGATCTGCGTCGTGACCTCGACGAGCCGGGCCTGGGCGGAATCCCGCTCGGCGACGAGCTCCAGCTTGCTGCGGCCGCCGCCGGAGCCGCCGCGCAGCACGCGCTCGGTGAGGACGTCGCCGTCGCGGGTGATGACCGTGGAGCCGGACGCCAGCTCCGGCCACGCCGCCCGCGCCGCGTCGAGGTCCTGCGCGACCACGATCCCCGCGAGCAGCCCCCGGATCCCGGACGGCGCGTCGACGAGATCGGCGGCGGCCTCGACCCCCGCCGGAAGCGTGCCCGCAGCCGGCGCGTCGGCGGCGTCGGCGACCACGATCTCCACCCGCCCCGCGTCGCCGTCGCGTGCCTGCGCGAGCGCGGCGAGCGCGGCGTCGCGCGAGTCGGCGAGCACGGCGTCGGCAAGGGTGCCGAGCGCGGCCGCGATCGCCGCCTCGTAGCCGGGTCGCACGGTGAGGTGCTCGGCGACCAGGCCGCGGATGCCTGTGGCGCCGACGATCGCGGCGGAGCCGTCCTTCTGGTCCAGGGCGAGCGAGAGGGCGCCCGTGCGGGCGGCGAGGGCGTCGCGCTCGCGCTCCGCGGCATGCAGCTCGTCGCGCAGGGTCTCGACCTCGGCCTGCAGCGACTGCACCGCGGCCTCGGCGGCGGCGACGGCCTCGTTCAGGTAGACGTCGCGATCGACGGACGATCCGTCGTCCTCCACCTCCAGCAGCTCGAGGCGGGCCCGCTCGCGACGGGCCTCCGACGCCTCGAGCGCGGCACGCTGGCGATCGAGCTCGCCCCGGGTGGCGACGGCACGCGACTCCGCGGCATCCACCGCGCCCTTCAGGCGCCCCTGCTCGAGATCGTGCTGGGAGACCAGGGCGCTCTGGGCGCTGATCTCCTCGTCGAGCGCGTCGAGCGCCGCGCGCGCGGTCGCCGTGGTCGCCGACGCCGTGCCGAGCGCCGCCTCCGCCTCGGTCACGCCGAGCTGCAGGCGCGCGACCTCCTCGCGGGCGTCGTCGATCATGCGCGGCGAGACCGTCGCGGACATCCCCGGGAGCTCCGCCTGCTGGGCGAGGAGGGAGAGGCGCTGGTTGGCGAGCGTGTAGAGGGAGCGCAGATGGTCCTGCACCTGCTCGAGGCCGAAGGCGACGCGGCGGGCGGCATCCACCGCATCGCCCGTCATCGACGCCTCCAGGCGGTCCTGGCGCAGCCGCGACTGGTCGAGCTGCTCCTGCAGCACGAGGCGCTCGGTCTTGCGCTCGGACTCGGAGCGGCCGACGTTCGTGATCGCGGCGCGCAGCTCGACGACCTCGTCGGCGAGGAGCCGCGCCCGGGCGTCGCGCACGATCGCGGCGATGGTCTGCGCCTCGCGGGCGATCTCGGCCTGCTGCCCGAGCGGTTTGAGCTGGCGGCGGATCTCGCCGGCCAGATCGGAGAGCCGTGTGAGGTTGGCCTGCATCGCCTCGAGCTTGCGGAGCGTGCGCTCCTTGCGGCGACGGTGCTTGAGGATGCCGGCCGCTTCCTCGATGAACCCGCGGCGCTCCTCCGGCGTGGCGTGCAGCACCTGGTCGAGCTGGCCCTGCCCGAC
>JAATFK010000081.1 GCA_015655225.1 Solirubrobacterales bacterium
CGGCGCGCAGCTCCGCGTGCTCCCGCGCCAGCCGCTCGTGCTCGAGCGCGATCCCGCGGTCGACCTCGAGGACCCGCTCCATCCAGCGCGGCGGCGCTCCCGCGCTGACGTATGCCTCGGCCGAGCGCTCCATCTGCCGCGCGCGGTCCGACAGCGGCTGCCCGACTGCCGGGTTGCCCTCGACCGCGCGGCGCAGGAACGCGTCCAGCGGTGCGCGTCGCTCGTCGGCTGGGGGAGGAGAGTCGCGGCGATCCGGCACTCCGCACCATGGTAGGAAGCGCGGCGCGCGGGACGGTGTCAGAGCGAGGCGGCGATCCCGTCGAGCAGCCATTCGAGACCGGTCGCGAACGTCGCGTCGTCGTCCTCCTGGTCGGCGAGCAGCGACTCGACCCCGAACGCCTGGGTCTGCGGGAACTCGCCCGTCGCGACGAGCTGCTCCAGGTACGGCGCGGCCGCGTCGCTCCAGCCCTTGGCGTCGAGGCCGGCGGTCTCCCGCAGGCTCCGCCGCGCCAGCTCGGTCATGACGTGGCCGAACGTGTACGCGTCGACGGCGGTCAGCACCGCCCGCTTGCCCGCGCGGTCGAGTCTCAGCCCGGCGAGCGCGGCGAGCGACTGCTCGACGTGGCGGATCCCGTTCGGCCCGATCATCGCGCGTTCCCCCGCCGCCTCCGCGATCCACGGGTGACGGTGCGCGCCCTCGCGCGTCCGGGTGGCGATCGCCCGCAGCGCCTCGCGCCAGTCGCCCGGGACCTCGTCGAGCAGGACCTCGCCGGCGATCGCGTCGAGCATCAGGTCGATCAGGTCGTCCTTGCGCTCGATGTGGGAGTAGAGCCCCATCGGCCGGGTCCCGAGCTTCGCCGCCACGCGGCGGATCGAGACCGCCTGCAACCCCTCGGCGTCGGCCAGTTCGAGCGCCGCGGCGACGATCGCCTCGCGCGTCACGCGCGGTCTCGCGGCCTCGCTCGTCGGGAGCGCGGGACGCGTCCAGAGCGAGGCGGCGTGGTCGGGGGGGGCCATGGAGTCGCAGGATAGCGGGCTCCGCGATACGCCATATCGCGATTTAGATACGCCGTATCGATCAGCTGATACGGTGTATCGCCATGGCCACCTCTCCTCCCGCCCCAGCCGCGTCCCAGAGACTCGAGCCGGCACTCCTCAGACTCGCCGGCATCGTCCTCCTCGGCGCCATCGCCGCCCAGCTCGACTCGACGATCGTCACGGTTGCGATCGATACCCTCGGCCGCGACCTCCACTCCTCCGTGACCACGATGCAGTGGGTCGGGACCGCCTACCTGCTGGCGCTCGCGATCGTGCTGCCGATCTCCGGCTGGTCGGTCGAGCGCTTCGGCGCCAAGCGGATGTGGATGATCTCGCTCTCGCTCTTCCTCGGCGGCTCGGTCCTCTGCGGCCTCGCCTGGTCCTCCGGCAGCCTGATCGCGTTCCGCGTCCTCCAGGGACTCGGCGGCGGCCTCCTGATCCCGCTGATGCAGACGATCCTCGCGCAGGCCGCCGGTCCCAAGCGGCTGCAGAGACTGATGGGCGTGATCGCGGTCCCGGCGATGCTCGCGCCGGTGCTCGGCCCGGTGATCGGCGGCGTGATCCTCGACAACGCGAGCTGGCGCTGGATCTTCTTCGTCAACGTGCCGGTCGTGGGTCTGGCGCTGCTGGCCGCGTGGCGGGGGATGCCGGAGCTGCCCGGCAGCGGCGAGCGGCGGCTCGACGTGCTCGGCCTGGCGCTGCTGTCGCCCGGGCTCGCGGGCATCGTCTTCGGCTTCTCCCGCGCCGGCAGCCAGGGCGGGTTCGGGGCGCCCGAGGTGATCGTCGCGCTCGCGCTCGGGATCGTGTTGCTGCTCGCGTTCGGCTGGCACGCGCTGCACTCCCGGATCGAGCCGCTGATCGATCTGCGCCTCTTCCGCGCGCGCTCGTTCGCGGCCAGCTCGGCGCTGATGTTCCTGGTCGGCGCCGCGCTCTTCGGCGCGATGCTGCTGCTGCCGCTCTACTACCAGCAGGCACGCGGGCAGAGCGCGCTCGACGCCGGCCTGCTGCTGGCGCCACAGGGCCTCGGCCTGATGATCGCGCTGATCGTCGTCAGCAGAGCGGGCGACCACTTCGGTCCGCGCGCCACGGTGCTCGCCGGCGTCGTGCTGACGCTGCTCGGGACGCTCGCCTACACGCAGGTGACCCCGCACACGAGCGAGCTGCTGCTGGGCGTCTCGCTCGTCGTCCGGGGCGCCGGCCTCGGGGCCGCGTTCGTCCCCGTGATCGCGGCCTCCTACATCGGGCTGCGGGTCGACCAGATCCCGCGCGCGACGACGGCGGTGCGGATCTTCCAGCAAGTCGGCGGCTCGCTCGGCACCGCGATCTTCGCCGTGATCCTGCAGCGCGAGACCGTGCGCCACGGCGCCGGCGGAGCCTTCGGCCCGACCTTCTGGTGGGCGATGGGCCTGACCGCGCTGGCGTTCATCCCCGCCGCGCTGCTGCCCCGCCGCGCCAACGGCGACTAGGAGGAATCGGCCGCGCCATACTCGACGGACAACGTTCGTCCGGGAGGAGCGGATCCGTGAGCACCACGCCGTTGCAGCGCTTCAGCGAGCAGGTCGCCGTCGTCACCGGCGCCGGGGGCGGGATCGGCGCCGCGACCGCCCACCGGCTCGCCGACGAGGGCGCGACGGTCGTCCTGGTCGACCGCGAGGAGCACCTCGCCGAGCAGGCCGCCGCGGCGATCCACGCGGCCGGCGGCCGCGCCACGGTGATCGCTGCCGACGTCGCCGTCGCGAGCCAGGTCGACGGCGTGATCGACCATGTCGTCCAGACCCATGGGCGCCTCGACGTGCTCGTCAACAACGCCGGGATCACGCGCGACAACCTCCTCTTCAAGCTCACCGAGCACGAGTGGGACCAGGTGATCGACGTCAACCTGAAGTCCGTCTTCCTCTGCTCCAGAGCGGCCCAGCGCGTGATGGTCGCGGCGAGACGCGGGGCGATCGTGAGCCTCTCCAGCCGCTCCGCGCTCGGCAACCGCGGGCAGTCCAACTACAGCGCCGCGAAGGCCGGGATCCGGGGGCTGACGGCGACGATGGCGATCGAGCTGGGCCCGTTCGGGGTGCGTGCCAACGCGGTCGCGCCCGGCTACATCGCGACCGCGATGACGGCGGCGACCGCCAGGCGCGTCGGCGTCGACCCCGCCGAGCACCAGCAGCAGGCAGCCGCGCGCACGCCGCTCGGGCGCGTCGGGCTGCCGGAGGAGGTCGCGTCCGTGATCGCGTTCCTCGCCTCCGACGACGCCGCCTACGTGACCGGCCAGACGATCGAGATCAACGGAGGGGCACGCTGAGATGGACTTCTCACTGACCGACGAGCAGCGCTCGATCCGCGAGACCGCGCGGTCGTTCATCGAGAACGAGGTGATCCCGCTCGAACCGCGGGTGCTCCAGCGCGAGCGCCGCGGCGAGAAGGCGCTCGAGTCGGGGCAGCTGCTCGCGCTTCAGCAGCAGGCCCGCGACTTCGGCTTCTGGGGGCTGGGGACCCCGGCCGCGCACGGCGGCGCCGACCTGCCGGCGATCACCCAGAGCCTCGTCTGGACCGAGGTCGGGCGCACCTTCGTCCCCTTCGTGTTCGGCGGCGAGACCGACAACATCCTGCTGAGAGCGGACGCCCGCCAGCAGGAGGAGTACACGCGCCCGGCGATCGAGGGCGAGCGCCACTCGTGCTTCGCCGTCACCGAGCCGAACGCCGGCTCCGACCTGACCGCGATCCGCATGCGCGCCCGCCGCGACGGCGACGACTGGGTCCTGAACGGGGAGAAGACCTTCATCACGCGCGGCGTCGAGTCGGACTTCGCGATCGTGATCGCGGTGACCGACGCCGAGCTGGGCTATCGCGGCGGCTTCACCGCCTTCCTCGTCGACCGCGCGATGGGCTACGAGACCACGCCGATCGAGACGATGGGTCCCTCGGAGCCGGCCGCGATGGCGTTTGACGACGTCCGGGTCCCGCACGCGAACGTGCTCGGCGAGGTCGGCGACGGCTTCAGGCTCGCGATGGAGTGGATCGGCCGCGGCCGCTACGTGATCCCGTCGCAGGCGATCGGCGCGGCCGAGCGGCTGCTGGGGATGGCGGTCGAGTACGCCACCCAGCGCGAGACGTTCGGCAAGCCGATCGGCGAGCACCAGATGATCCAGGCGATGATCGCCGACTCCGAGGTCGAGCTGGAGGCGGCGCGCTACCTCGTCCTGCTGGCGGCGTGGACGGTCGAGCAGGGGCGCGACGCGCGCCACGAGTCCTCGATGGCGAAGCTCTCGGGCGCGACGATGGCGAACCGCGTCGTCGACCGCGTGATGCAGATCCACGGCGGGATGGGCTACACCCGCGAGCTGCCGATCGAGCGCTGGTATCGCGAGGCGCGGCTGTGGCGGATCTTCGAGGGGACCGACGAGATCCAGCGCCGCGCGATCGCGCGCGGGCTGCTGAGC
>JAATFK010000221.1 GCA_015655225.1 Solirubrobacterales bacterium
CCGCGCGCCGTCCCGATCGACCCCGAGGGCGGCGCGTTCCTCGCCGTGCTCGACGGCCACGTGGACCCGCGCCGGCTGACGCTCGTCGCCGAGCTGCGCGACGGGCGCCGCGTGCGCTTCACGCACTCGACCGACGTGACCGACCGCGACGGCAGACCGGCCGACCAGGCGATCGGCGAGCCGTGGCGCGCGCCGAAGCGCACGGTGCCGGGGACCGGCGGGCCGGGACCGGCGCTCCCCGGGACGCTGGCGCAGACCGGCAGCGCGAGCGATCCCACGGGCGGCCCACGGTGGGAGCTGCGCAGCTGGCAGGCGGCGGCGACCCCGCGGCGGGGCGGCGGCCGCGGCCCGGCGCGCTTCGTCTGCTGGCAGGCCGGCGTCGCCAGCGGCGGCCAGCTCGTCCAGCCGGTGCCGGGCGGCGGGCGGCCCAGAACGTTGAGACCGAGCGCGGGCTCCGCCTCGTCCTGCCGCGACGCGGGCGCGACCGGCGAGATCGACCCGCCGGCGGTCACGACGTATCCGGACGACGCCGGCGCCTACGCGCCCCGCCCGCTGCGCACGGTGGTCAGCGGCGCGCTCCCGAGCGGCGCCACCGACGGCCGGCTGCTCGGCGCCGGCGCGCCGCGCCCGCTGAGTACCGACGCCAACGGCGCGTTCGTCATGGTCCTGCCGGGCAGCGGGTGGCGGGCGTCGCTGCGGATCTCGGCCCGGCTGGCCGACGGGCGCACCGTCACCTCGCGCGGCAGCGCGGCGGGCGGCCCGACGCCCGCCGCCCCGCAGGTGCGCGCGCCCGATCCCGACGGCGCCGCCCCGTGGGGCTACGCGACCGGGATCAAGGGACCATGGAACGGCTTCTACAGCGAGCTGGGACGGGTGATCGACGGACAGCTCGGCGCGCTCGACCCGACCACCGGGACCCTGCTCCCGCGCGCGGGGCAGGACTCGTTCGGAACGCCGAGACAGAACGCGGAGACGTTCAACGGCCCGGTGCAGTTCACCGGCGGCCCCGTCGAGCAGGCGCCGCTCGGCGGCCGGCTGCCGATCGACCAGGCCGAGGTCGAGCGCCGCACGCTGCCCGGCGCGACCGCGATCGCGGGCCAGGCCGACGCGGACGTGAGATCGATCACGATCACGACCCCGCGCGACGTCCGGACGATCGAGCCGAGCGGGCCGCACCACGTCTTCCTCGTCGTCTACGACGGGATCTTCTACCGCGGCGCGAGCACCGCGACGATCCGGCTGCGCGACGGCCGCACGGTGACTGAGCCGATCCTGAGCGCGGCTCCGTTCGACGGCGGCGGCCAGGAGCGCACGCCGACGCTCACGCAGCGCCTCGCGCTCGAGCGAACCGGTCTGCGCCAAATGCGCGCCCTCCTCCCCCGCTCGACCGCCAACCCGAGACTGCACCGCGGGCAGCTGCTGACCGCGCGGCTGCAGAGGAACGAGATCCGCCAGATCGAGCGGCGGCTCGCCTTCGCGCGGGCGCACCCGGGCCTCCTGCCGAAGGACTGACTCAGGTGGCGGGCGGCGGCGCCTGCTCGCGGCGGTGGCGCCGGATCCGGAAGGCGACGTAGGCGACGATCGCCACGCCGACCGCGATCGCGACGTAGACCTCGGAGTGCTCGGCGGTCGAGTAGATCGCGTCGATGTGGTTGCCGGAGAGGTAGCCGATCCCGACCCAGAGGCCGACCCAGAGCGCGGCGCCGAGGGCGTTGAAGATCAGGAAGCGGCGCCAGTGCATCCCCGTGATCCCGGCGATCCAGCCGTTCGCCTGACGCAGCCCCTCGACGAAGCGGGCGATCACGACGACTCTGGCGCCGTGGCGCTCGAAGAAGTCGGTCGCCTTGTCGAGCCGCTCGGGGGTGAGGAAGACGTAGCGGCCGAAGCGCTCGACCAGCGGGCGCCCGCCGACGTGCCCGAGCGCGAAGCCGATGTTGTCGCCGATCACGGCGGCGAGGATCGCGATCAGGGCGACGAGGGCGACGCTCAACCGCCCCGCCCCCGCGTAGACGGCGGCGACGATCAGGATCGTCTCCCCCGGGACCGGGACGCCGAAGTCCTCCAGCAGGACGAACCCGCCGACCGCGAGGTAGCCGTAGTTGTCGAGCACCGGCTCGAGGTGGTGCAGCACCCCCGGCAG
>JAATFK010000117.1 GCA_015655225.1 Solirubrobacterales bacterium
GCCCTTCTCGGCCTCCGCCGTGCGTGGCGTGGAGGCGTTCGGGAACATCCGGGCCCAGCCCCACAGCGCGTAGCGGTCGCGCGGGGTCGCCTGCTCGAGAATCAGCACCCGCGGCGCCTGGAGGTCGTCCGGCTGCTCGGTGATCACCAGCTGCACGCGCGGCCAGGTGGTGGTCTGGGGCACGATCTCGACCTGGGCCTTGGTCGGCAGCGCGGTCGGCTTGCGCTCGCCGTTCGTCACCTCGTCGCGCAGGTACTCGGCGGCACGCATCGCCAGCGCCGGCCCGACGACGCGCGGTGCCAGCAGCGTCTGGTCGAGCTTGGCGTCGGCGGAGGCCAGGACGGAGCCGAGGTCGTCGAGCACAGCCGTCGACTGGGCCACCGACAGTGCCGGCGGCGCGACGGCGGCCGGTGGCTCTGGCTGCGGCGCCGGCAGCGGCGTGGCACAGGCCGTCAGGGTCGCGGCGGCGGCCACGAGCGCGACGAATGCGCGTGCGCGCCTCATCGGTCATCCTCCTCGACGTCCAGTGGCGGCAGACCCCAGGCCCGGCGCCACGCGTCCGCGCGCGACGGCTCCGGCTGGCCCGCTGAAGCAGCCGTGGACTCCGCATCGTCGCCCGACGAGGGCGCGGTGGGCTCTGGTTCCGCGGCATCCGCGGCGGTGGTCGGCTCGTCGGCCTCGGCGGCATCTTCCTGCTCCCACCGCGCCGCGACGCGGCTGAGCCACGCTGGCTGGGCGCCCGGTGCGTGCGGAAGCGGTGCCGGGGCCTCGGCGGCCGCCGAGGGTGCCGCTCGCGGCGCCGTCGCAGCCGGCTCGGGCGCGACCGGCGCAGAGCGCCGAGGCATCCAGGTGGGGCTGGACAGGCTGGGCGCCGGCTCGTCGGTGGGCGCCGGCGCGCCCTGGGGCGACGCGGGAACCACAGGCTCGGCAGCGGCAGGTGGCACCGGCGCGGCAGGCACCGGCGCGGCAGGTGGCACCGGCGCGGCAGGCACCGGCGCGGCAGGCACCGGCGCGGCAGCGGGCACCGGCGCGGCAGCCGCCTGCCGGCGGGCGCGCCGGCCGCCGGGGACCGGAGGGTGCGCGGACGGCTGGGCGTCGCGCTGCGGCGCCTCGGCGGTCGCTGCCGGTGCCGTGCCGGCACCGGGCCGCGTACCGGCGGCCGGCTCGCCCCCCGGCTCGCGGTCGATGACAAGTCCCGAATCGGTGACGGCTTCGGGGGCGACAGGTCCGGCGACGACCTCGGGTGCGGGGTCCGTCGCGACAGGTCCGGGGTTCGTGGCGGAAAGCGCCGGCGCGGTCACGGAAGGCGCGGGCTCCGCCGATCGCCGCCAGCGGCTCCGGCGCCCGGTGTCGTTCGGCGCCACGGCCGCGGTCCCGGCTGGAGCGAGCGCGGTCTGGCCGGGGGTGGCGACGGAGTGCCCGTGCACGGCCGAGGGCTCCACACGCTCGGCGACCGGTTCCACCGATGCCGTCGAGGGCTCCGCCTGTTCGACGCCGCGTGCGGCAGACTCCGCCGAGGGCTCGACCGACGTCGATCCGGGCTCGGCCGGCGCCGCCGGGCGCTTGACGCCGGTGGCGGGCGACGAGACGGACGCCGCGGCAGCCGCAGTGACCGGCTCCGGGGCCGGTCGAGACGGCACGACCGTCCGGATCTCGCCGGTCGCCGGTGCGCCCGGCACCACCGGCAGCTGGCCGGTGCGGGCCAACTCCTGCAGCTCGCGCAGCTGCCGGCGCGTCAGCGTGGAGGGCGCCTCGCCGCCGACCACCGGGATGGCGTCGGTGAGCACGGGCGTCCAGTCGGCGGCGGCGTTGCGGTGCCGCAGCTCGCGCCAGAACAGCACGAGGCAGACGAGCACCAGCAGGCCACCGGCCACCGAGCCCGGAACGAGGTACGGCGTCGTGACGGTGCGCGGCCACGCCAACGAGAGCGTCGGCGGTGCGGCCACGCCGGCCGCGGTCGAGCCGACGACGAGCAGGCTCCACCGCCCGGGCTGCGTCTGCCACGTCAGCGTCGCCGAGCCGTTGCCCTGGGCGACGGCGACCCACATGTCGGACTCGGCCGCGTCGGGGACGGGGGACGACGGCGCGGCGGCGCCGGGCACTGCGGATGACGACGGCGCCGCGGCGGCTCCCGCGGCGGACGCGGCGGACGATGCGGACGGAGCCGGCGCTCCCGCGGCGTCCGTCGCCGGAACGGCGCTGGTGTCGGGGCTCGTCGTCGGCCGGGTTGAGGCGGGGGTGGTTGCGGGGGCCGTGGGGGCCGCCAGGGCGAGACCGTGCCAGCCGGCGAGCCCGGAGACGCGCTGGTGGGGGTCGTCGCCGACCCAGCCGTCGACATCGGTGTCGCGGCCGATCGCGAGCACCACGTGGTCGCCGGCCGGCACCGTCGCGGTGATCGCCACCGGGTCGCCGGCCATCTCGAGAACCCCGGGATCGGTGATGACGATCGCCTGGTTCGCGGTGGCCGAGGCGCGCAGCACGGCGTCGGCGCGCCAGACCGTCGCCGACGCGATCGCCAGGCCGATCAGCAGCACGCCGACGACGCCGACGGCGGCGTAGATCAGTCGATTCCGCACACGCATCCTCTCCGGAGGGGCAACCCAGGATAGGCGACGTGGACGCGCCGGGTGCGACTCGGCCGTCCGGATGGTGACCGTAGGGGGCATCGATTCGTCGCACGATCCGCGTATCCTTGCGCCGGACTCCGGCACAGGCGCTGCCCGCGCCTGCCGGGGCCGAACCCAGCGTTCTGGAGGATCCGTTCGTGGCCGACGACACCCCCGCCTTCCCCGTGGTGAGCTTCCGTGGCTACGACCGCGGAGCGGTCGACTCCCGGATCGTCGAGCTCGAGCGCTCGCTGGCCGAGGCCCGCTCCCAGGTCGAGGCGGCCGACGCGAAGGCGCTGCAGGCCGCCGGCGAGCTCTCCGAGGCGCACCGCCAGCTGCGCGAGGCCGACCGCCCGACGTACTCGGGCCTGGGCTCGCGGATCGAGCAGCTGCTGCGCTCCGCCGAGGAGCAGTCCTCGGAGGTGATCTCCCAGGCGAACGCCCAGGCCGCGGACTCCCTGGCCCGGGCCAAGCTGGCCGCCGGCCAGCTGCGCGCGCGGGCCGAGAACGAGGTCGCCGAGCTGCTCGCCACAGCCCGTCGCGAGGCCGAGGAGGTGCGCACCACGGCGGCCACCGAGGCCGAGAGCCAGCTGACCGCCGCGCAGCGCCGCGCCGAGGAGCTCGTCGGCTCCGCCGAGCGCGAGGCCCAGCGCATCCAGTCCGCGATCGCGACCGAGGAGAGCGAGCGGCGTACCGCGCTCGAGCGCGAGCTCGGCACGCTGCGGGCCACCACCGAGCACGAGGCGACGCAGCTGCGTCTGCTCACGGAGCGCACCGCCAGCGAGCTGCGCCAGCGCACCGAGGCGGAGACGTCGGCCCAGCGCGAGGAGGCCGAGCGGTACTCCCAGGATCTGCGCCAGGACGCGGACGCCCAGACCACGGCCCTGCGCCAGCGCACCGAGGCGGAGGCTGCCGCGAAGACGTCCGACGCGGACGGCTACGCCGCGCGGGTGCGGCAGGAAGCGGCCGACGAGGTCGCGGCGCTGCGCCAGCAGGTGGCGGACGAGGTCGCCACCCTCCGGGCACAGGCTGCTGCGTACGCCGACCAGGTGCGTGCCTCCGCCGAGCGCGAGGCCGCCGCCCTCCAGCAGCGCGTCGCCGCCGAGGTCGCCGCCCTGCGCACCGAGGCCGACCAGTACTCGGCCTTCGTCCGGGCCAGCGCCGACCGCGAGACCGGCGAGCAGCGCGCGGCGGCGGCGGACGAGATCGCGGCGACACGCACCGAGGCCGAGCAGGCCGTCGCACGGCTGCGCAGCGAGTCCGAGCAGTACGCCGCGGAGCTGCGCGCCACCGCGGCGCGCGAGACCAACGAGCTGCGCGAACGCACGCTCACCGAGACGTCGCAGCTGCGCGACGCCACGGACCGCGAGACCACCCAGCTGCGCGACGTCACCGATCGCGAGACCACCGAGCTGCGCTCGACCGCCGCCCGCGAGACCACGGAGCTGCGCGAGACCACCCGCCTCGAGGTCGACCGGATGCTGACCGACGCCCGCCGGGCGATCGCCGACGAGTCGGCGCAGGCCAAGGCTCACGCCGACACGCTCGTCCAAGACGCCGAGCAGAGGCTCGCCGACGCCGAGATCGAGGTCAGCTCCAAGCGCGCGGCCGCCGAGAAGGCCGACGAGGAGCGCGCCGCCCAGGTGCGAGCCGAGACCGAACGCCTCGTCGCCGACGCCGAGGCACACGCCGCCGAGGCGGAGGAGCGCGTCGCCAAGGCGCTCGCC
>JAATFK010000043.1 GCA_015655225.1 Solirubrobacterales bacterium
CGCTGCGCAGCTGGCCCGGGCGCAGTAGCGTCTTCGACGGGATGCAGGCCCAGAACGGGCACTCCCCGCCGACCAGCTCGGCCTCCACGGCGGCGACCTTCTTGCCCGCCTTCGCCAGCGCCGGCGCGACCGCCCGACCGCCGGGGCCGGTGCCGATCACGACGACGTCGAACTGCTCCGAGCCGCTCACGCCGACACCGTGGTCGCCTCGCGGCGCGCGATCTCGGCGCGCACGACCGGGGCGACCTCGGTCCCGAACAGCTCCATCGAGCGCAGCACGTCGGCGTGCGCGACCGCGCCGACGCTCATCTGGCCGACGTAGCGCTGGTGGCCGAACAGCTCGTGCTCCATCAGGATCTTCTCCGCGACCTGCTCGGGGGAGCCGGCGGCGACCGCGCCGCGCGGCGAGCGCAGCGCGTCGTAGTGGGCGCGACCCGACGGCGGCCAGCCGCGCTCTCTCCCGATCCGGTTCATCATCGTCAGATAGGACGGGGCGAAGGCGGCGTCGGCCTCGGCGGAGGTTCTGCCGACGAACGCGTGGGTGTTGATCGCGATCGGGAGGGACGCGGGATCATGCCCGGCGGCGGCACCGGCCCGGCGGTACAGCTCGACGAGCGGGACGAACTGCTCCGGCTGGCCGCCGATGATCGCGATCGTCAGCGGCAGCCCGAGCGTGCCGGCGCGGGCGACCGAGGCGGGCGAGCCGCCGACGGCGACCCAGATCGGCAGCTTCTCCTGCACCGGGCGGGGCCAGACGCCGGCGTCCTGGAGCGGAGCGCGGTGCTTCCCCGACCAGGTGACGTGCGTCGCGTCGCGCAGCTTCAGGAGGAGGTCGAGCTTCTCGGCGTACAGCTCGTCGTAGTCGTCGAGGTCGTAGCCGAAGAGCGGGAACGACTCGATGAACGAGCCGCGGCCGGCCATGATCTCGGCGCGGCCGCCGGACAGCAGGTCGACCTCGGCGAACTGCTGGAAGACGCGCACGGGGTCGTCGGAGCTGAGGACGGTGACCGCGCTCGAGAGGCGGATCCGCTCGGTCTTGACGGCGATCGCGCCGAGCGCGACGGCGGGCGAGGAGATCAGGAAGTCCTCGCGGTGATGCTCGCCGATCGCGAAGACGTCGAGGCCGAGCTGGTCGGCCAGCACCGCCTCCTCGATCAGGTCGGTCATGCGTTGCTGGGGGGTGATGCCGGCGCTGAGGTCGGCGAAGGTGGCGAGTCCGAGTTCCATGCCAAGCAGCATAGCGTAGGTAGTTGTTCGCGCAACGATTGTCGTTGCGGTGCTCCCGTAGGATCCCGGCTGATGCGCACGCTCGTGATCTCCGACCTCCACCTCGGCGCGTGGACCGGCGACGACCTGCTCGCGCACGCCTGGGCGCGCGAGCTGCTGCGGCCCGAGCTGGAGCGCGCCGACGAGCTGATCCTCCTCGGCGACATGCTCGACCTCCTGTTCGCGACGATGGAGCACGCCTTCGCGCACGCGGAGGGACTGATGGAGCTGCTGGCCGAGACGCTGGAGGGGAAGCGGCTCGTCTGGCTCGCCGGCAACCACGACCACCACATCCTCGTGCGGCGGCTGGCGGCGCTCGTCGAGCTGCGGATCGCGACCGGCAGACCGGACGAGGAGCTGGTCGAGGAGCTGAGCGAGCGCTTCTACTTCGAGGCGTACCTGCGCCGGCTGCTGCCGCGCACAGAGATCGTCTTCTCCTACCCCAGCCACGTCGTCGGCGACGTGCTGCTGAGCCACGGCCACTACCTCGACGGCGAGGTGCGCGGCTCGCTCTCCAACCGGCTGCTGCAGGGCGGCTTCTGGCGGATCGCCGGCGGTCGCACGCCGAACCCGACGATCGAGGACTACGAGGCGTCGATGGTCCCCCTGACCGAGCTGCTCTACGTCGAGGCGCAGCTGCCGAAGGGCGCCGCCGCCGAGCAGCGGATCCAGGCGGACGTGCGGCGGCTCGGCCAGATCGTCGCCGCGATCACGGCGCCCGAGCGTCAGCTCGAACGCGCCGGGCGGGCGCTGCTGCGGCTCGCGCGCGGGCGGCGACCGCTGCCGGCCGCGCCGGCCGGCGACTTCCCGCTCGGGAGCGCGATCGCCCCCGGCTCGCCGGCACGGCCGGCGCTGCGCGCGTTCTCGCGCGTCTGCCACCACCTCGGCTGGAGCCGGCAGGCGAGCCGGCTCGTCTTCGCCCACACGCACCAGCCGCTCGACGGCGTCCGCGTCCACGGCGACCCGCACGGGCCGCGCTACTGGAACACCGGCAGCTGGATCTACGAGCCGCCGTCCGGCGAGCCGGCCGAGTATCTCGCCTACGTCGACCACAACTGGCCCGGCAGCGCGATCGTGATCGACTCGGAGGACGACGACGGCGAGCCCCAGCTGCTGCGGCTGCTGGCGGCCGACCAGGCGGCGATCCGCGCACTGATGCACGGACCGACGCCGCCGGATCCGGCGAGCCTCATGCGGTATGAGGACGTGCGGCGGTTGCTCGGGCGCTAGCGCGCCAGCGCGCCGTTCGGGCGCTATTCGGTCTGGCGGCCGAGGAGCGCGACGAAGCGCTCGATGCGGCGGCGCTCGTCCTCGGGTGGGAGGCCGTCGACCTCGACCAGCAGCGTCATCGGCCCGCGCTCGTGCGCCCAGGTGCGGGCGTCGTCGCTGAAGGCGGTGCCGAGCCAGACGAGCGGGAGCGAGCCGGCATGCGCGATGACGGTCTCCTCCTGGGCGGCTTGGTCGGCCTCGGCGCGGACGACCGAGACGGTCACGAGATCGAGCGCGTGGGCGACGGCGTTGATGCCGTCGAGACCGCTCGCGTCGGCGAGCAGGGCGACGTCGCCGTTGCGGAGCATCTCGATGGCCCAGCCGTCGGGGGCGCCATCGAGCGCGGCGGGGACGCAGACCATGCGGAAGAGGGGCGCGAGCATCGCGGGGACGGTACCGACTCGCGCGAAGCTGCGTCGTTCGTGCGGCGTTCGGCGCGCGGGGCGGCGCTCCGTCGAACCGCTCGGCTACCGTCGGGGTCGTGCAGCGCGCGCTCGACCTCCTCGCCTCCGTCTTCGCCGCCCCCGGCGCCCCTGGGGCGGACGCGGCGCTCGCTTCGCTGCGCGCCTCATGGTCCTCGGAGCTGGACGCGGAGGAGCGGGCGGCGCTGACGCCGCTCGCGCAGCTGGCCGCGGCGCGGGTGGCGGCCGCGCGGGCGGCCGCCGCGTCGGGCCGGTCCGCCGGGTCCGCCGACGAGGACGACGGCTACCTCGCGCACCTCGTCGCGCTGGAGGCGGGCGGCGCGGCGCTGGAGCCCGACGGCGGCGAGGTCGGGGCGCTCTTCGACGCGCCCTCGCGGGCGGCGGCTTCGCCGCGCGCCGCACCGTCGCGCCCGGCCGCGGGCGTGGGGTCGGCGCCGCCCACCCGGCCCCCGTCCCCCCGCGCGCCGCTCACCGGCGTCACGCCCGAGGGGCTGCTGGCGCAGTTCGGCCTCGCCGAGTTCCGCCCCGGGCAGCGCGAGGCGGTGCAGGCCGCCCTCGACGGCCGCGACGCCCTTGTCGTGATGCCGACCGGCGGCGGCAAGAGCCTCTGCTACCAGCTGCCGGCGCTCGCGGGCGAGGACCTGACGGTCGTCGTCTCGCCGCTGATCGCGCTGATGCGGGACCAGTGCTCGCGGCTGACCGACCTCGGCCACCCGGCCGTGATGCTCGCCTCGGGCGGCGACGGCGAGGAGAACCGCGCCGCACTGGAGGGAATCCGCGACGGCACCGCGACGGTCTGCTTCGTCGCGCCCGAGCGGTTCGCCTCCCCCGCCTTCCGCGACGCGCTCGCACGCCGGGCGATCGCGCTGTTCGTGGTCGACGAGGCGCACTGCGTGAGCGAGTGGGGCCACGACTTCCGCCCCGACTACCTGCGGCTCACCTCGGTCGTCGCGGAGCTCGGGCACCCGCCGGTGATGGCATGCACAGCGACCGCGACGCCGAAGGTCGCGGAGGAGATCGTCGCGCGGCTGGGATTGCGCGAGCCCGAGCGGGTGCGCTCCGGCTTCGACCGTCCGAACCTCTCGTTCGACGTGCTGCCGTTCGACGGCGAGGGCTCGGTCGCGCGCAAGCGGGCGACGCTCGTCGCCGGGCTCTCGCTGGAGGAGAACCGGCCGGCGGTCGTCTACTGCGGCACGCGCAGAAGCACCGAGGAGATCGCCGAGCTGCTCGGCGCGAGCGGGCTGCGCGTCGCCGCCTACCACGCGGGCATGCCCACCGAGGCCCGCGCGCGCGGGCAGGACGCGTTCATGCGCGGCGAGGTCGACGCGGTCGTCGCAACGAACGCGTTCGGGATGGGCGTCGACAAGGCGGACGTGCGGTCGGTCTGGCACTGGGCGCTGCCGTCGAGCCTCGAGGCCTATTACCAGGAAGCCGGCCGCGCTGGGCGCGACGGGCTGCCTGGCCGCGCGGTGCTGCTCGCGTCGCGGTCGGATCTCGGGCGGCTCGTGCGCTTCATCAGAGAGGCCGAGGTGACGGTCGAGCAGGTCGGCGCGCTGCTGGGGCGGCTGGGCGCCCGCGCCGACGGCGACGGCGCCGTCGAGCTGGAGTTCGGTGACGACCGCGACCGCGTCGCGCTGGCGGTCGCCGAGCAGGCCGGCGCGCTCACGCTGACGCCGGGGGCCGGCGGCCGGGTCCGCGTCGAGCTGGCGGGCCGGCCGCTCGACCGTGGCCGAGCGGCGGCGCTCTGCCGCGCCGCGACCGACCGCCGCTGGCAGTCCTACCGCTCGATCGAGC
>JAATFK010000174.1 GCA_015655225.1 Solirubrobacterales bacterium
GCGATCGACGCCTGCGAGGACGCGAAGTCGCTGATCGGGCTGTTGCTGCTGCGCGACGCGCGCCGCTAGCCCGTCGCCCACAGGACCGAGAGCGGCAGCGCCGCGAGGCGTTCGCCGAACGGCGTCGCGCGCGAGCCGGCGTGGAGCACGACGCCGCGGACGAAGCGCTCCCCGAGCGCGTCGCGGAGGTCGGCGAGGTGGCGGAAGCCGGAGCGCTCGACGGTGGCCGCCGCCTTCACCTCGACGCCGACGACGCGTCCGTCGGGCGCCTCCAGCAGGAAGTCCACCTCGCGACCGCCGGTCGCGCGGTAGTGATGGACGGTCGCCCGGACCGGATCCAGCGAGGCGAGACGGACCAGCTCCATTCCGACGAAGCTCTCGACCGCCGCCCCGAGGTCCGCGGTCCCGTTCCCGAGCGTCGTCTCGTCCGCTCCCACCAGATGGGCCGCGAGGCCGGAGTCGGTGATCAGCACCTTCGGCGCCTTCGCGAGCCGTCGCCCGAGGTTCCCGTGCCAGGCCGGGATGCGATGGACGAGGAAGAGCGCTTCGAGCAGCGCGACGTAGCGGTCGATCGTCGCGTACGGCATGCCGAGCGCACTCGCGACGCCGCTCTTGTTCAGCGGCTGGGTGGTGCGCAGCGCGAGCGCGCGCAGGAGTCGCGGCAGCTCGACCACGCCCGCGATGTTGGCGAGGTCGCGGACGTCTCGCTGGGTCATCGTCGTCAGGTAGCTCGCCAGCCACGAGGAGCGGCGCTCGGCGTCGTCGCGCAGGACGGCGGGAGGGAAGCCGCCGCGAACCAGTCGACGGATCAGCTCGGGACGCTCGATCGGCGTCGCGGTCGGCAGCGTCGCGTCGCTGGTGAGCAGTCGCCCAATCACCGGCGTGGACGGCTGTCGCTCGATCTCGGCCTGGGAGAGGGGCCAGAGCGAGAGCACCTCGACGCGGCCGGCGAGCGACTCCGAGACGCGCGGCAGCGCCAGCACGTCAGCTGAGCCGGTGAGCAGGAAGCGCCCGGGGCGGCGATCGCGGTCGACGGCGGCCTTGATCGCGAGAAGCAGGTCGGGGGCGCGCTGGACCTCGTCGATCACCCGCAGCCCGGCGCCGCCTGCGACGAACCCCGTCGGGTCGGCCGTGGCGGCCGCGAGCGTCACCGCGTCGTCGAGGGTGACGTAGTCCACCGGATCGGAACCGATGACGAGATCCTGGACAAGCGTGCTCTTGCCGGTCTGGCGCGGACCCACGAGCATCACGACCGGTGTGTCGGCGAGCGCCCGTACGATCGCCGGGGCGATCGTACGAGGAAATCGGTCGGCGGTGGCATTTTCACCACCTACTGGTGAAATTGTCATCAGGACGTTCACTATAGAGGACACTCGCCCTCCCGGCAGAACTAGGGGGACGGCATGACTTCGGTGATCGTCCCCCTGCGCACCGGCTCCTTCGAGGACCTCGTCCTCGACTTCATCGCCTACCTGGAGCTGGAGCGCGGGCTCAGCCGCAACACGCTCGAGGCCTACCGCTCCGACCTGTTGCAGTACGGCGCCTGGCTCGAGCGCTCCAGCCTCGACGCCCTCGCGGTCGACCACGGCGACCTCTCCCGCTTCGTCGGCGAGCTGGCCGCCGGCTCCGGCGGCAGAGCGCCCGCCGCCTCGACCACGATCCAGCGCAAGGTCGCCTGCCTGCGCTCCTTCTACCGTCACCTGCGGCGCGAGGAGATCCTCGCCCGCGACCCGACCGCCGAGCTGAGAGGCCCGCCGCGCGGCAAGCGGCTGCCGAAGGTGCTCTCGCGCGACGAGGTCCGCCTCCTGCTCGCCCAGCCGACCGGCGGCAGTCCCGCCGCCACACGCGATCGCGCGCTGCTGGAGCTGATGTACGCCTGCGGCCTGCGGGCCTCCGAGGCGGTCGGGATCCAGCTCGACGAGATCGACCTCGACGAGGGCGTCCTGCGCGCGAACGGCAAGGGCGCGAAGGAGCGGCTCGTCCCCGTCGGCTCAAAGGCGCTGGAGGCGCTGCGCGACTATCTCCAGCGCGGCCGCCCGCAGCTCGTCGGCCTGCGCGAGGAGCGCCACCTGTTCGTCAACCAGCGCGGCCAGGGCCTCACCCGCCAGGGCCTCTACAAGATCGTCCAGCGCCACGCCCGCAGCGCCGGCCTGGCCGACAAGATGAGCCCGCACACGCTGCGCCACACCTTCGCGACGCACCTGCTCGCGGGCGGCTGCGACCTGCGCTCGCTGCAGGAGATGCTCGGCCACGCCGACATCGCGACGACGCAGATCTACACGCACCTGTCGGCCGACCGCCTGCGCGACGTCTACTTCTCGGCGCACCCGCGCGCCACGGCCGACGAGTCCGACGCGCCCGACGGCGAATGAGCGGGACGGCCGCGCGCCGTGCCGTCGTCGTCGTGCTCGACGCGTGTGGCGTCGGCGCCCTGCCCGACGCGGCCGACTACGGCGACGCCGGCACCAACACGCTCGGCCACCTCGCCCGCGAGGCCGGCGGCCTGCGCCTGCCGCGGCTCCAGGCGCTCGGGCTCGGCTCGATCCTCCCGCTCGACGGCGTCCCGCCGGCCACCGACCCGGTGCTCCACGGCCGCCTGCACCCGCTCGGCTCCGGCAAGGACTCGACCACCGGCCACTGGGAGCTGATGGGCGTCGTCGCGCCCGCGCCGCTGCCGACCTACCCGGACGGCTTCCCGCCCGACCTGATCGCGGAGATCGAGCGGCTGACCGGCCGCCCGGTGATCGGCAACGTCACGAGCGACGGCCTCAGCGCGATCGACGAGCTGGGGGAGCAGGCCCGCCGTGACGGCGCCCTGATCGTCTACACCTCGCAGGACTCGGTCCTCCAGATCGCCGCGCACGTCGGCGCCGTCCCGACGCCCGAGCTGCACGCCGCCTGCGCCGCCGTGCGCGAGCTGATGAGCGGCGAGCACGCGGTCGGACGCGTGATCGCGCGGCCGTTCGACGGGCCCGAGGGCGCGTTCGAGCGCACCGGCGAGCGGCGCGACTTCACCGTCACGCCGCCGATGGAGAGCCACCTCGACACGCTGCGCGCACGCGCTGTCCCGGTCCACGCGGTCGGCAAGGTCGCGCAGCTGTTCCCGGGATCGATCGACGTCGCGCACCCGGGCGCCACCAACGCCGAGGCGATCGCCTCGACCACCCGGCTGCTCGGCGAGCTGGACAGCGGCTTCGTCTTCACCAACCTGATCGAGACCGACCAGGTCTACGGCCACCGCAAGGACGTCGACGGCTTCCACGCCGCGCTGCGCGAGATCGACGCCGCGACGACCGCCTGGCTCGACCTGCTGAAGCCGGAGGACCTGCTCGTGCTGACGGCCGACCACGGCTGCGACCCGCTCCACCCCGGCACCGACCACACGCGCGAGCACGCGCCGCTGCTGGCGGTCTTCCCCGGCAACGGCGGGCGCCGCCACGACGGCCCGCTCGCGGACGTCGGCGCGAGCGTCGTGCGCTGGCTGACCGGGAGCGACGGGCCGGCGATCGTGCCGGGCACGGCGTTCGCCGGCTGAGCGCGCTCGGCGCGCACGCTCCACTATCTTCGACGCCGATGCCCGAGCTGCCCGAGGTCGAGACCGTCCGCCGCCAGCTCGCGCCGCGCCTGGAGGGGCGGATGCTCGTCGCCTACGCCGTCCGCGATCCGAAGTGGACCGCGCCGCTCTCCCCGAGCGAGGTGCTCGGCCCGCTCGTCGGCCGACGGATCGTCGCGTTCCGGCGGCGCGGCAAGTACCTGATCTGGGAGGCGGAGGACGAGCTGTTCCTGCTGATCCACCTGCGGATGACGGGGAACCTGCTCTACGACGCGCCCGAGGGGACGCCGTACACCCGCGCGCATTTCGGCTTCGACGACGACCACGACCTGCGCTTCGTCGACCCGCGCCGCTTCGGCACCGGCTGGCTCGTCGCCGGCGAGCCGGCGCTCGACGCCTACTTCGCCACCCGCCTCGGCGTCGAGCCGCTGTCCGACGACTTCACCGCCGAGGCGATGCGCGCGCTCGCGAGAACGTCGCGCGCGCCGATCAAGGCCTTCCTGCTCGACCAGCGCAAGATCGCCGGCGTCGGCAACATCTACGCCGACGAGGCGCTCTTCCGCGCCGGGATCCACCCGCTGCGCCCGGCCGGCAGAGTGACGCTCGGGCAGTGGCGCAGACTCCGCGACGGGGTCGTCGAGTCGCTCCAGCTGGGGATCGACTCGCACGGCGCCAGCATCGACGACTTCCGCGACCTCGACGGCGCGCGCGGCAGCTTCCAGGACCGCTTCCTGGTCCACCGCCGCGCCGGCGAGCCGTGCCCGAACGGCTGCGGCGGGACGATCCGCAAGATCGTCGTCGCCGGCCGCGGCACCTACGTCTGCGAGCGCTGCCAGCCGCGGCCGCGCGGCGCCGTGATCGTCCCGATGACCCGCTAGGCCGACCGCCCGAGCGGCTCCGGCAGCCGCTCCTCCCGCCCCAGCACGTCGATGAAGACGGCTGCGAGCGCGATCCCGAAGATCAGGAACTCGATCAGGCACATCGAAGCCCCCGCGAGCTGCTGGTCGCGCAGCGCCGAGATCCCGTAGGCGCGCGGCGCGTGGGCGTAGAGCGGGTAGAGCGTCGAGGAGAGCCACGTCAGCGGGAGGCAGACGGCGGCGCTCGCGACGCGCGTGAACGCGAGGTAGCCGAGGCGCGCGACGTGCGGCTTGCGCCGCTCGCTCGGGAGCGGGTCGATGATCAGCCACCAGAGCGCGACGCCGGTATAGAAGAGTATCGCGTGCTCGAGAGCGTGCACCCCGGGGTGGCGTGCGGCGAAGTCGAAGATCGGCGGTGCCGCCCACACCCAGGTCGCGAGCGCCCACAGCGGCAGCGCGACCCACGGCCGCGTCAGCACGTGGATCACGCGGCCGAGGCTGCCGCCCGGCGCCATCAGCCGCAGCCCGGCTCTCGGCAGGCCGAGCGGCAGGATCGGCGCGCGCACCGAGAGCACGAGGAGGGCGGCGGCGAGGTCGGTCAGCAGCACGTGCTGCACCATGTGCGCCGAGATCAGGTATCTGTCGCCGATCTCGTCGAGCGGTGAGACGAGCGCGACGACGAGCGCCGCGATCCCGCCCGCGAACGGCAGCCAGTGGCCGGCGCCGGGCGGGGAGGAGGCGAGTCGCGCGGCGCGCCGGTAGGCGATCGCGTACGCGACGCAGACGACCGCGAGCGCCGCCAGCAGCACCGGGTCGAGGTTCCAGCTGGTCCAGCCGGGATAGGTCATGAAGGGTTCCTTCTGGTCGTCGGTGGGTCGCCAGGCGCAGGGCCCGGCGCACCGACGTGCGGCGTCCCGAGCGCTACGTGGCCGTCGTCAGCGCGTGGCGCGGCGGCGCCCGCCCGGCCGCCGCCCGCGCGAGCGGACGCGGTGCCCTGGCGCGTGGCCGGGCTGTGCGCGGCGCCGCGGCGAGGGTGAGCGGCGCGCGCGGCAGCCGCAGCCGCCGGCGCGCGGGGCGCAGCGCGGCGGCGACGAGCGTGCCGCCGCGCAGGGCGAGCGCGAGGATCCCGCCGATCGCGAGCGCCGCCGGGACGGCCCAGAGGCCGCCGTCGCCGAAGACGCCGGCGAGGCCGCCGGGGTGTCCGGTCGCGAGCAGTCCCTCCAGCAGCTCCTGGCCGCCGTAGACGAGGACGAGCGCGAACGCCGTCAGCGCCCAGGTGCGCAGCAGCGGATGGCGCGCAGGGGCGCCGTCGCTGCTGCCCTGCGCCCAGCGACGGGCCGCGCCGCCGAGCGAGACGCCGATCGCGAGCGTCGCCAGCAGCACGATCCACGGCGTGAGGGAGAAGAGGTAGGCGTGCCCCTGCGCGGTCAGCTCGCTGTCGGCGTGCGAGCCGAACGCGAGCGTGTAGCGCAGCTGGTGCACCGCGAGCGCCGCGCCCGGCATCAGCGCGGCGCCGCGCAGCGAGGGCGGCAGCGCCCGCGCCAGCGCATCCCGCCGCCCGTGGGCGGGGCGCTGCGGCGGTCCCGGAGACCGCGACTGGTCGACGGGGCCCGGCATCCGGCCCGCAAGCTTACGCCCGCGGCGCCGCCCGCGACCGGTCGACTCGTTCGATCAAAATAGGAATGAGTCTCAGAGTTGTTATGATCTCGCGCTCCGCGGCGGACCGACGCCGCTCCCAGAACGAAAGCGAAGGAACCTCGTGCCAACTCTCCGTCTCGGCGTCGCTGCCCTCGCGGCCGTCGTCGCCCTGTCCGCGTGCGGAGGATCGAGCGCCTCCGGCGGCTCCGCTCCCGACGTGAAGGGGAAGTTCACCGTCGTCGCGGCGGAGAACTTCTGGGGCAGCATCGCCACGCAGCTGGCGGGCGACAGAGCGACGGTGAGAAGCATCATCGTCAACCCCGACACGGACCCCCACGACTACGACGCGACCGCGCAAGACGCCCGCACGATGGCCACGGCGCAGCTCGCGCTCGTCAACGGCATCGGCTACGACGCCTGGGCCTCGAGACTGCTCGCCGCCAGTCCCGCCTCGGGGCGCGTGACGCTCGACGTCGGCGACCTCCTCGGCCTGAAGGACGGCGACAACCCGCACCAGTGGTACTCGCCGTCGAGCGTGCAGCGGGTGATCGACGCGATCGTCGCCGACTACGACAAGCTCGACCCGTCCGACCGCGCCTACTTCGCCCAGC
>JAATFK010000672.1 GCA_015655225.1 Solirubrobacterales bacterium
CCGCCGGCCCCGGCCGCGCCGCCGATCCTCGCCGCGCCGCCCTCACCGCCCGCGCCCGCACCCCCCGCACCGCCCGAGCGCCCTCACCGCCCCTCGCCGACCCCCGAGTTCGGGCTCGAATGAGCCGCCCGCCCCGGCTCACGCCCCGTCGGCGCGTTCCTTCTTGCGGATGTCGGCCAGCTGGTCGTCGATCCAGTCGCCCGGGCTGCGCGCCGTGACGATCTGCTTCAGCCCCTCGACGCGCCGCTGGCGCTCCTCCGGCGCCATCGTCAGCGCCGCGTGGATCGAGTCGGCCAGCTCCTGGATGTCGAACGGGTTGACCGAGAGCGCGAACTCGCCGAGCTCCTCGTGCGCCCCGGTGTTCTCCGAGAGGATCGAGACGCCGCCCTGCTCGTTCACGAGCGGGCCCTCCTTCGCGACCAGGTTCATGCCGTCGAACATCGCGTTCACGAGCAGCACGTCGTAGTTCTTGTACGACGCGACCGCCTCCTCGAGGTCGTCGCGCAGCTTCAGGTGAATCGGCATCCAGTCGGGCGTCCCGTGCCGGTGGTTCACGACCGCGACGACCGCCTCGATCCGCTCCAGGTACTCGGCGTACTCCGGCACGTCGGTCCGTGACGGCATCAGCTGGGCTATGAACGTGACCCGCTCGCTGAACTCCGGGTGCTGGTCGAGGAACACGTCGAACGCGGTGAAGCCGCGCAGGATGTTCTTCGACAGGTCGGCGCGGTCGACGCGCAGGATCAGGTGGTCGCGGCGGCGGCGCAGCAGCTCCTCCTCGAACTGGAGCGTTCGCTCGCGGCGGGCGACCGCGCGGGTCGCCTCGGCGTCGATCGGCAGCGGGTAGGCGCGCACCCACGTCTCGTGGTCGCCGCTTCGGACGATCCCCCGCTTCATGTCGACCTCGAGGTCCATCAGGTCGCGGCAGCACTGGAGGAAGTTGCGCCGGTACGACCTCGTGTGGAAGCCGACGATGTCGTTCGCGAGGATCCCGTGGTAGATCTCGTTGCGGATCGCGGTCGGCAGCACCCGCCACGAGTCCGGCTGGCTCCACGGGATGTGCACGAAGTGGTGCAGGAAGACGTCCGGGCGCTCTCGCCTGACGAGCGCCGGCAGCGTGTACAGGTGGTAGTCGTGGACCATCACGACCGGCTCGTGCTGGCCCTCGATCTCGTCGAGGACGGCGCGCGCGAGGTCCTCGTTGACGACGTTGTAGCCGAACTCGAACGCCTCGACCTCCTCGCGGCGGATGTCCGGCGCGTTCGACTGATCCCACAGGTAGTGCTGGATGAACCACAGCATCGGGTTCGCGATCACGTTGTAGAAGCGGTCGTACGCGTCGGGGTCGGAGGCGACCAGCCGCACCTGGTACTCGCCGCCCTCGGGCAGCTCGACCGTGAACGGCTTGCCGCCGTGCTCCTGCGACGCGGCGATGTCCTCCTCCGTCATCGCGGACGCGATCCAGACCGCGTCGCGGTGCGACGCGAGCCCGGTCAGCGCGGTCACGAGCCCGCCGCCGCCGCGGCGCACCTCGCCGTCGGGTCCGAACGTGACCGGACCGCGGTTGGAGACCAGCACGAGCGGCGCGCCGCTGCTCATCGCCTCATGCCTCCAGCGTCGCGAAGATCCGCAGCCAGTCGCGCAGCAGCCGCGGCATCAGGAAGTGCCTGCGCACGTGCTCCTTCCCGGCGCGTCCCAGCCGCCGCCCGAGCGTCGGGTCGGCGAGGATCTCGATCGTGCGCTGGGCGGTCTCCTCGACGCTCGAGACGAGGAAGCCGGAGACGCCGTCCTCGACCTGCAGCGGGATCCCGCCGACGTTGCCGCCGATGAACGGCCGCGCCTTCCAGATCGCCTCCGAGACGGTCAGGCCGAAGCCCTCCCGCGTCGACTTCTGGATCAGCACGTCGGCGTGCGACTGGAAGGCGTTGACCTCGATCGCCCCGACGTTGTTGAAGTTGTTGAGGATGTGGATGTCCGGGTCCCTCTCGGCGTGCGCGACCGTCGCGTTGAAGAAGTCCCAGCCCTCGGGGTCGTCGGTCGCCATCGAGCCGACCAGCGCGAGCTGCACCTCCGGCATCCGCTCCTTCACGATCCGGTAGGCGTCGATCACGCCGAGCGGATCCTTCCAGGGGTCGAAGCGCGACACCTGGCACATCAGCGGCCGGTCGACGTCGATCCCGAACTGCTCGCAGATGTAGACCGCGTCCTCCGGCGAGAACGCCATGTTCTTCGGCGCCAGCGGATCGATCGCCGGCGGCACGATGTTGATCTCGCCCTCCATCCCGGCGGGCACGTACTGCTGCATGTGGAAGACCGAGGCGGGATACGCCTTGATGTACGGCAGCAGCTTCTCGATCGTGCGCGGGTTCGGCGTCGAGAGGTCGATGTGGCAGCGCCAGATCCAGTGCTTCGACTTCTCCGGCGCGAGCGTGTGCAGCGCAGCCGGCTGCGGGTCGTGGACCACGACGTGGTCCCAGCCGCCGTCCAGCTCTCTCGCGTTCATCTCGTTGTAGCTGCGCCAGGAGTCCCATTGCTCGTCCGTCAGATCCTGAGGGTTCCCCTGGAGCGCGTTGTGCATCACCTTCGTGGCGTTGAAGAACTCCTCGCGGCCGTAGATCACGTGCCACTCGACGTCCAGCCCGACGTCGCGCATCAGCGGGACCATCGTGTAGAGGATCTCCGAGACGCCGCCGCCGAACGCCGTCGCCGAGAGGTGGAGGACCCTGCGGCCCTTGAGCGGCTCCGCCAGCTCGCGGATCTCGTCGATCAGCGAGCGGCCGACGATGCTGGCGTAGTCGGAGAGGAACTTGTGACCGACGGCAACGGGCTGGAGCATGAAGGTGGGCGCTCTCGGGACGGGGTCGCAGGAACGGTGCGCAAGCGCGCCGACGATAGCGGATCGCCAGGCCGGCGCGGACGGCGTTCGCGGCGCCGTCGGGGCAGCAGGCTAGCTGGGCCGGGAGCCGAGCACGACGGGGATCTCGCGGGGTGTCCCGTCGCGGTAGACGAGCAGCGTCACGGTGGTTCCCGGTGCGTCGTCCTGGAGCGCCGTCGCGAGGTCGTAGTCGCGCGTCAGCTGGCGTCCGTTCACTCTCGCGATCACGTCGCCGCCGGTTGAGAGCGGCTCCGCCTGGAAGGTGACGCCGGTTCTCGTCGGCCCCTGCAGCCCGGCTCTCGCGGCGGGACTGTCGGGGGTGACGACCTGGACCAGCGCGCCGGCTCTCACCGGCAGGCCGAACGCCTCCGCCAGCTGCGGGTAGATCGAGACCGTCTGCACGCCGAGGTAGGCGTAGGCGACCGAGCCGGTCGTGCGCAGCTGGTCGAACGAGCGTCTGACGGTGTCGGAGGGGATCGCGAAGCCGACGCCCTCGCCACCGCCGCCGGTCGTCTGGATCTGCGAGTTGATCCCGATCACGTCGCCGCTGGCGTCGACCAGCGGGCCGCCCGAGTTGCCGTGGTTGATCGCGGCGTCGGTCTGGATCGCGCCCTGGATCGCGAACGCGCTGCTGGTGCCGTTGCCGGTGCCGTCGTTGAGCGAGTCGATCGAGCGGTGGGTCGCGGAGATGACGCCGACCGAGAGCGACTGCGGCTCGCCGAACGGGCTGCCGATCGCCGCGACCGGCGCGCCCACCACGAGGTTGTTGCTCTCGCCGAATCTCAGCGGCCGCAGCGTCAGGCCGGCGGGGTCGACTCTGATCAGCGCCACGTCGGCGTTGAGGTCGGTGCCGACGATCGTCGCCGGCACCTGGTTGCCGTCGCCGAACTGGACGTAGACCTGGCCCGCGCGCGTCGCTCTCGTGCCGGTGCCGGTCGTGACGACGTGCGCGTTCGTGAGTATCTGGCCGCTGCTGGAGACGACGAAGCCGGAGCCGAGGCCCTCCTCGGCGGGGTGGTCGGCCGGCGTGCCGGGCGGCCGCCCGAAGACGCTCACGACCGTCACGACGCCGGGCGCGTCGGCGGCGTAGAGCGCGCTCGCGTTGAACCCCTGGCGGCCCTGCTCCTCCACCACCTGCACGCGCGTCGTCGTGGTGCGCGTGACGCCGGGCGTGGGCGTCGCGATGGTCGAGGAGGACCCGGACCCTGAGGAGGCGCTGGAGGCGGAGCCGTCGCCGGCGAGGTGGCTGTTGCCGCCGCAGCCGGCCGCCGCGGCGGCGAGCGCGAGCGCGGCGGCGCCGAGCGTCGCGGTGCGGGCGCCGCGGGAGCTGATCACGCCTGCAGCTCCAGCGCGAAGACGGTGCGCCCCGGACGCGACTCGACGCCGAGGCGCCCGTCCATCCGCTCCGCCAGCTCGCTCGCGATCGCGAGGCCGAGGCCCGAGCCCTGCGCGTCGTCGGAGGTGTAGAACGGCTCGAAGATCCGTGACAGCGACGCGCGCTCGATCCCGGAGCCGTGGTCGGCGACCGCGAGCCGGGCGAAGCCGTCGTCGCGCGTGGCGGAGACGATCACGTCGGTGCCGGGCGTCGTGTGCGTCAGCGCGTTGTCGATCAGGATGCGGATGATCTGGGCCACGCGCACAGGATCGCAGAGCGCCTCGACCGGACGGCTCGCGAGTCGCACCTCCAGCCGCGAGTCGTGCTGCGCGAGCACCGGCTCGAACTCGGAGGAGACCGAGCGCGCCAGCTCCGAGAGGTCGACCGGCTCCGGGCGCAGCTCGAGCGAGCCGGACTCCAGCCGCGAGAGGTCGAGCAGGTCGACCGACAGCTTCCCGAGCCGCTCGACCTGCTCGCGGACCTGCGCGAGGAAGCGTCTGCGCGTCTCCTCGTCCAGCTCCTCGTCCTCCAGCAGCTCGACGAAGCCGCCGAGCGAGAAGAGCGGCGTGCGCAGCTCGTGCGAGGCGGTCGCGATGAACTGCTTGCGGGCGCGGTCGAACTGCGCCAGCTGCGCCTGCATGTCGTTGAACGCGACCGCCAGCTGGCCCAGCTCGTCGTCGGAGTCGACCACGATCGGCGTCGAGAAGTCGCCCGCCGCGACCTGCTCGGCGGCCTGCTCCAGCCGCTTGACGCGCTGCGAGATCGCCCGCGCGCTGAACCAGCCGGCGAGCACCGCGATCACTAGCCCTGTCGCCGCGGCGGGAGAGCGAGTGTTGCGGCTGATCTCGAAGTACAGGACAACGATATGTCATGAGCTCGGACCAGC
>JAATFK010000465.1 GCA_015655225.1 Solirubrobacterales bacterium
GACGGGTCCGACCCAACCCAGTCTTAATGCGTGCTTACGGTGTTTCACTACTCTCGACGGACCAATGACCTCTCCGCGACATCTCTGGACCGGCGAATGGCGCTCCGAGTCCGACCAGCCACGCGAGGGCAACGACACCCTCAGACACGAGCGCACGACGCCGGCGCGTCCCTCCCGTCCCAGCTCGTCTGAGCCCACGCCGCCGGCGCCGAGCGGCGGCTCCCGCCGCGGCGGGATCGTGCTCGGCGTCCTGCTCGCGATCGTCGCGATCGCCGCCGGCGCGTTCGCCGCCGGGACGCTGATCGACAACAACAACGACGACAACAGCAAGGGCCCGGCGCCGCTCGCGGCGGTCGCCAGCTCGCCGATCAAGCCGCACAGCGGCACGACGCAGGCAGCCGCGATCTTCGCCGCCGACTCCCCCGCGGTCGTCTCGATCAGAACGTCGAGAGGCTCCGGCACCGGCTTCCTGATCGAGTCGAACGGGACGATCGTCACGAACGACCACGTCGTCGACACCGCGACGCACGTCGACATCCAGTTCGGCCAGAGCGGCCAGACGCTCGACGGTGACGTGATCGGCACCGACCCGTCGAGTGACCTCGCGGTCGTCTCGATCTCGCCCGACCAGATACCGAAGGGCGTCAAGCCGCTCAAATTCGCCGACTCGCGCGCGGTCAAGGTCGGTGATACGGCGATCGCGATCGGCAACCCGCTCGGACTCGACCGCACCGCCACCGAGGGGATCGTCTCCGCCCTCGGCCGCTCGATCACGTCGCCCAACGGCTACCAGATCGACCAGGTGATCCAGACGGACGCCGCGATCAACCCCGGCAACTCCGGCGGCCCGCTGCTCGACGACGGCGGCAACGTGATCGGCATCAACTCGCAGATCGCGACGGCCGGCGCCGGCGCCTCCGGCAACATCGGCATCGGCTTCGCGGTCCCGTCGAACACGATCCGCGCGATCGTGCCGAAGCTGGAGAGAGGCGAGACGATCAGACGCGCCTACCTCGGCGTCGAGACCTCCCCCACCTCGCTGACGGCGCAGAGCGACGGCGCCGACGTCGTCAAGGTGCAGCCGGACAGCCCCGCGGAGCACGCCGGGATCGAGGTCGGCGACACGATCAAGAGCGTGCAGGGCCACACGGTCCAGACGCCCGACGACGTCGCGACCGCGATCGTCGGCGACCAGCCCGGCGACGCCGTCGACGTGACGGTCAACCGCAACGGCCAGTCGAAGACGCTGCACGTGACGCTCGGGACGCGACCCAAGAACCCGTGACCCACGACGCCACTCGCACCTGGTTCGGCGCGGGGGCGGCAGAGGATCGACGATGAGCTTCGGCAGCCCATACGTCCTCCTCGCGCTGCTCGCGTTGCCCCTGCTGCTCGTCCTCTACGTGGGAGCGCAGCGCAACCGGCGCGCAGCCGCGAGAGCGTTCGCGGCGCCGGCGCTGCTGCCGGCCGTCGCGCCGCGGCGGCCGGGCTGGCGGCGGCACGCGCCGATGGTGCTGTTCGCGCTCGCGCTGGCGGTCCTGATCGCGGCGGCGGCGAAGCCGCAGCGGACGCACACGGTCCCGGTCGAGCGGGCGTCGATCATGCTCGCGACCGACGTCTCCGGCTCGATGCTGGCGACCGACGTGCAGCCGAACCGGCTGATCGCCGCCAAGCGCGCCGCGCGCAGATTCGTCTCCGAGGTGCCGAGCAGAGTCAACATCGGCGTGATGGCCTTCAACGGCCACGCGAGCGTGCTCGCGAGCCCGACGAGAGACCGCGCCGCGATCGCGGCCGCGATCGACCAGGAGAGCGTCAGCGGCGGCACCGCGACCGGCGCCGCGATCGAGACCGCGACGAAGGTGCTGCAGCAGGTCCCGGGCGAGAACGGCAGACGGCCGCCGGGCGCGATCGTGCTGATCTCCGACGGCAGCTCCGAGTTCGGCGTCGACCCGGTCGTCGCGGCCCAGCAGGCGGGCAGACTGAAGATCCCGATCTACACCGTCGCGCTCGGCACCGACCACGGCACGATCACCGTGCCGAAGTCGGGCGACCAGCCCGGCACCGTCACGAAGACCGTCCCGCCCGACCCGCAGGCGATGCAGCAGATCGCCCACGCGTCCGGCGGCGAGGCCTTCACGGCCGAGACCGCCGACGGCCTCAGAGCGGTCTACCAGCGGCTCGGCTCCCAGCTCGGCCACAGAAGCGAGGAGCAGCAGATCACGACGCTCTTCGCCGGCGGCGCGATCGTCCTGCTGCTGCTCGGCGCAGGACTCTCGACCCGTTTCTTCGGACGTCTCATCTAAGACGACAGGAAAGGAAGCACAGTGTCATTCACCCCCGACGACCCCGACCGCAGCCCGTTCCCGCCGCGGCGCGAGGAGCCCCGCGAGGTGCTCGAGGAGGCGCTGCACGAGATCAAGCGCGTCATCGTCGGGCAGGACGCGATGCTCGAGCGCCTGCTCGTCGCGCTGCTCGCGGGCGGCCACGTGCTGCTCGAAGGCGTGCCCGGCCTCGCCAAGACGCTCACCGTCAGAACCCTCTCGCAGGTGCTCGGCGGCACCTTCAGACGGATCCAGTTCACCCCCGACCTGGTCCCCGCCGACCTCGTCGGCACGCGCATATACCGGCCCGACACGGGCTCGTTCGAGACCGAGCTGGGACCGGTCTTCGCGAACTTCCTGCTCGCCGACGAGATCAACCGCGCGCCCGCGAAGGTCCAGTCGGCGCTGCTCGAGGTGATGCAGGAGCAGCAGGTGACGATCGGCGGCGAGACGTTCCCGACGCCGCGGCCGTTCCTCGTGCTGGCGACGCAGAACCCGATCGAGTCGGAGGGCACCTATCCGCTGCCCGAGGCGCAGGTCGACCGCTTCCTGATGAAGGTCGTCGTCGACTACCCGA
>JAATFK010000586.1 GCA_015655225.1 Solirubrobacterales bacterium
CGAGTCCGACAGGCGGGGCATGACGACATCAGCCACGGCGGTTCTCCTTCTCGTGCACAGCGATCGAACCGGAGGTTAGCGAAGGCCCGCGTGGGCAAATCGTTCCGCTGTGCGGAAATCCGGGGCGCCGCGCTCCCGCTGGACGCTATCGCTGCGTCTCACGCCACGCGGCGACGAACTCGTCCGCCTCCAGCCGGCCGAGGTCCTCGCGCAGCGCGCGCGTCAGGCGGGCCGCTCTGATCGCCGGCAGATCCCAGTAGAGGACGACCTCGCCGCTGTCGATCTCGACGACCTCGACGCGCTCGAGGACGTCGTCGGAGGCGAGGAACGCCGGGCCACGCCGCTCGCGCGTGTGGATCAGCCGGTAGGCGCCTCTCGCCCTCACGGCGCGGGCGCGGATGCGGGGGTGGCGGTGGCGAGCGCAGCGGCGGCCGCGTCGATCCCCCGCTCGCCGTGGAAGACGCCCGTGCCGACGCGGATCGCCGGGACCGCGCGCACGCCGGCCGCGGCCGCCTCGGCGGTCGCGCCGTCGAGCGCGGCGCCGACCGAGGCGCGGCCCAGCGCGCCCAGCAGCGCGCGCGGGTGCAGCTCGCAGGCGGCGCCGGCGATCAGCGCGGTCTGCTCGTCGGCGAGGTCGCGGCCGCCGGCGAACGCCTGGCGGAAGGCCGCGAGGGAGAAGGCGACGCCCCGGCCGAGCTGCTTCGCGAACGTGGCCGCGAGCAGTGCGGCGCGCGCGTCCGTTCGCTCCCAGCCGGGCGGCCAGCGCAGCGGCTGGAGCTGGAGCTCAGCGGCGCGCGCCGCGATCGCCGCCTCGCGGGCGGCGGCGTCGCCGGCGGCATCCTCCGCACCTGGCAGGCCGCGGGCGCGAATCGGGACCCACTCCGGCACGACCGGCAGGTCCGCCATCACGCGCTCGGCCGCGAGGTAGGACTCGGGCGAGGCGAGGTCGTAGTAGAAGCGCGGTCGCGCCGCCTCGGGCGCGACCGCGTGGTGCGTGACGGACAGCGCGTGCTCCGGCACGGCAGCGTCTCTAGCCGTGGATCAGCCAGCCGTCGGCGTCGCGGGCGGCTTCCATGACGCCTTCCGCGAGCGTGGGGTGGCCGTGGACGATGCGGGCGACCTCGGGGTAGCCGCCCTCCAGCGAGCGCGCGTTGACGAGCTCCTGGATCAGCTCGGTCGCTCTCGCGCCGATCACGTGACCGCCGAGCAGCTCGCCGTATCTTCTGTCCCCGACGATCTTGATGATCCCGGCGCGGTCGCCGTAGACCGTGCCGGCGCCGACGGCGCCGTAGGGGACTCTGCCGACGACGACGTCGTAGCCGGCGTCGCGCGCCTGCTGCTCGGTCAGCCCGAAGCTGGCGACGTTCGGCGTGCAGAACGTCGCGCGCGGCACGTCGACGTAGGCGATCGGGTGGGTCGGCAGGCCGGCGATGTCCTCGACCGCGATGATCCCCTCGTCGGAGGCCTTGTGCGCGAGCGCGGGGCCGGGGACGAGGTCGCCGATCGCCCAGATCCCTCTGACCGACGTGCGCAGCGCGCCGTCGACCGCGATCAGGCCGCGCTCGTCGAGCTTGACGCCCGCCGCGTCGAGCCCGAGGCCCTCCACGTCGGGGCCGCGACCGGCGGCGATCACGAGGTAGTCGGCCTCGCCCGGCTCGCCGTTGTAGGTGAAGGTGACGCTGTTCTCGCCGGTGGCGACGTCTCTCACGAGCGTTCTCGTGAAGATCTTCATCCCCTGTCTTCTCAAGCCGCGCTCTGCGAGTCTCGAGATCTCGGGGTCCTCGGTCGGCAGGACGCGGTCGAGCGCCTCGAACAGCAGCACCTCGACGCCGAGCCGCGCGTAGGCCGACGCGATCTCCGCGCCGGACGCGCCGGCGCCGACGACGGCGAGCGTCTTCGGCAGCTGGTCGAAGGCCCAGGCCTCCTCGGTGCCGATCACGCGGCCGCCGAACGTCGTGCCGGGGATCGGCCGCGCGACCGAGCCGGTCGCGAGGATCACGGACTTCGCCTCGTACTCGGTGTCGCCGACGCGCACGTTGCCGTCGGCCGTGAGGCTGCCGGACCCTTCGATCACGTCGATCGTGTTTCTTCTGAACAGGCCGCTGACGCCGCCGCTCATCGTTCTGGTGACTCTTCTGCGGCGCGCGTCGACTCTGGCGAAGTCGACGGAGTGACCGTCGACCGTGATGCCGAAGTCGTCGGCGTCCTGGATCTCGCTGAGGATGTCAGCCGAGCGAAGGACGACCTTCGCCGGGATGCATGCGTAGTTGAGGCAGCGGCCGCCGATCTTGTCCTTCTCGACCACCGCGGTCCGCTTCCCGAGCTGCGCCGCGCGAATCGCCGCGACGTAGCCGCCAGGACCGGACCCAATGACAATCACGTCGTAAGCAGATTCGGGCATAACTTCGAGAGTATCCGAACGCGTCTGGATGCCGTCGCGCGGTTTACTGGAGCGTCTGCGGCGGCTGCTCGACCGGCGCCGCGGAGGCGGCCAGGCGCGCCTTGAACTCCTCCGGCAGATGCATCGTGCGGCCGGCCTCGTAGTCGTAGCCGACGATCACGCCGTAGCCC
>JAATFK010000501.1 GCA_015655225.1 Solirubrobacterales bacterium
CGAGCGCGTGCATGCTGGGCCGCGGTCCCATGCGGGCGATGAAGACGCCGGCCAGCCGATCGGCCCAGCGCTCCGCGTCGCGCGCCAGGTCGTCCCCTACGTCGAACATGCTTCAGGGTTACATCGGCGTGTTTCGGCCGTGTTGTGGCGGATCGAAGGTCGTGTTTCGGCGGCCCGGCGGTCGAACCGCGGTCGAACAGCGGTCGAACCGCGGCCGGAGCTCAGCGCTCGGCGATGGCCACCCAGGCCGTCGCGACGATCTCGCCGGGCCCGTCGCCGAGCCTCTCGACGCAGCGCGACCGCAGCGCCTCGCGGTGCTCGTCGTCGAGGCGGGCGACGTAGGCGCCTGCCGGGCCGACGCCGAGCGTGTAGGGCTGCCACCAGTCGGCGGCGTCGGCGTAGGGGAGCCGCACCGTGAGCTCCCCGCCCCGCACGTCCGTGAAACCGGCCTCGCGGAAGTAGCGCTCGGTCTCGCCCTGGTGCGCGCCCGGCTCGTCCGACTCGTCCCGGACCTCGGGATCGAGCTCCCGCGCCGCCGCCCAGAACAGCGAGAGGGGCGCCTGGCCGCCCGCGAAATCCCAGACCGAGGCGGCGACAGTGGCACCCGGCTTGGCGACGCGCGCCATCTCGGCGATGCCGCCGACGGGATCGCTCATGAAGTGGACGACCAGCTGCGCGATCACGAGGTTGAACGAGGCGTCGTCCCAGGGCAGCGACTCGGCCGTGCCCTCGCGGACGTCGACGCCGGGCAGCCGCTCGCCGAGCGCCGCGACGAACGCAGTCGACGGATCGATCGCGGCGACGGCATCCGCACCGAGCGCCTCGACGAGCGGCGCGGTCAGCGCGCCCGTGCCCGCCCCCACGTCGAGCGCGCGCTCGGGGCGGTGCGGGCGCAGCTCGGCGAGGAGCTCGTGCGCGAGCAGGTCGGCGTAGCGGCCCATGAAGCGCTGGTACCTGTCGGCGGCGACGTCGAAGGTCATGCGGTGAGCATGGCACCGCTCACGACCGAACTGCGACCGTGAGCGGTGATGCCTGGAGATCAGTCGTTGAGATGAGCGATGGCGTAGTCCGCCTCCGCAGCGGTGAATTTCTCACCGTATTGGCTCGTCAGCTGGTCGTGGATGGCCGCGGGAGACATCGCCATCTGGGTCTCGTAGTCCTTGGCCTTCGCGAGTGCGTTGGCGTTCCAATCGGCCTTGACGTTGTCGACGGCGTATTGCGCGGCCTCGGGAGCGAACTGCTCGCCGTACTGGCTGGTGAGCTGGTCGTAGACGCCTTGCTTGCTCATGTGCATGAGGTTCGCGTACGAGGTCGCTTTCGAGAGCGCGTTCTTGTACTCGATCGGCACCGACGGTTGTGCCGGCGCGGCGCGGGTGGAGTCCCCCGCGCTCTTCGTGACCGTCAACGTCACGATCGAGCCGGCCGGAGCCGACGTGCCGGCGGCCGGGAGTTGCGATACGACCATCCAGTGCGACGGGAGGATGACGAAGTCGGCTCCGGCGTCCCACTTCACGACGAGGCCGGCGCCCTCGAGCGCCTTCTTGGCCGCGTCGCCGGTCTGACCGACGACACTGGGGATGGGAGCGGAGCTGGCGACGGCTGCCGCAGTCGGGGCTGACGCGAGCTGATGCGGATGGATCGAGCATCCGGTCAGGAGCGTGACGGTCACGGCCGCCGTCGCCATGCTCATGATCAGGGGTATGCGCTTCATTCTCAGCCTCTTCTTGGTGCCATCTAGGGATGGGGGAATCGTATGAGTGCCGAGATGTCCTCGAATAGGTCCGCAATAGGGGGACCTCCTCCCTTCCGTCAGGCAGCGACGAGGAATTGCTCTCGAGCCTGCGGAACATGTCCGTGCGATCCGATTGACCCGCATCGCGGCAGCCCTCTGGCGTTGTGGACGGAAGGGAACTTCCACTGCACGGAAGCACGAGGAGCGGCGATCACAGCACGCCGCCGACGTGCAGCGCGCCGCCTTCGTCGAGCACCTGGTCGACGTGGTGCGCGACGGGGTCGAGAACAAGATGCCCTTCGACCGCGCTCGGCGCGTGATGGAGGTCCTGGTGAAGCCCGAGGAGGCCGCTGCACCAGCGAGGCGCAGGACATCACTTCGACCTTCCAGCCGAGCGTGTTCGAGACCGCCTACAACCCGCAGGCCTGCCTCCGCGGCTGAGCGGCAGCTCACGCCGTCGCCGCGAATCGCCGTGGCAGGGCGCCCTTGGGCGGCGCCTCGACGGGGGGCTGCACCGGATCGATCGCCCGAGGCGGCACGACCGCGTAGCGACCGCCTGTACGGGTGAACCGCCAACTGTTGTTGTGCACCAGGAGATGGTGATGTCGGCAGAGCAGGACGCCGTCCGCCACGTCCGTGCGTCCCCCGTCGCGGTACCAGTGTTCGATGTGATGCGCTTCGCACCATGACGGCGGACGGTCGCACCCCGGGAATCGGCACCCGCCGTCGCGGGCGGCCAAGGCGATCCGCTGGCGAGCGGTGAAGAGCCGCTGATCGCGGCCGACGTCCAGAGGCTGTCCCGACTCGTCGAACAGGATCGGCACCACCCCGGTCGCGCACGCGAAGCGCTCGACGGTCGCGATCGAGACCGGCGCGCTCTGCCCCTCCACCTCGCC
>JAATFK010000324.1 GCA_015655225.1 Solirubrobacterales bacterium
ATCGCGGTCGCCGCCGGTCACGTCGTCGTCCTCCACGTCGTGCTCGTCGCCTTCGTCGACGGCAGCGGCTTCGCGCTCTCCTACGTCGCCGAGCGCGGCGCGCTGCGCCAGGTCGTCGCCGTCGAGCAGCTGGGGCAGGCGGTCGCCCGGACGGAGGCGCGCAGCTACTCCGCGGCGGTGCTGGGACCGCCGCTCGGCGGCCTCCTCTACGGGCTCGGCCGGGCGGTTCCGTTCGCCGCCGACGCCGGCTCCTACCTCGTCTCGACGGCGGCGATGCTCGCGATGCGCACGCGCTTCCAGGAGGAGCGCGCGCCGCGCACGGAGCCGCTCCTGTCTCGCGAGGAGCTGGCGGAGGGCGCGCGCTGGCTCTGGCAGCGGCCGTTCTTCCGCGTCAGCGCGCTGCTGGCGGCGGGCATCAACCCGATCGGCGAGGGCGTCTACCTGCTGATCGTCGTGCGGGCGCGCGACGGAGGCGCCTCGCCCGCGGCGATCGGCGTGATGCTGGCGATCGTCGGCGGCTGCGGGGTCCTTGGCGGCCTCTGCGCGAACCGCCTGCGGCGCCGTCTCTCGATGCGCGGCGTGGTCGTCGGCACCGCGTGGGTCGTCGCGCTGCTGGTGCCGCTGCTCGCGGTGACGAGCGAGCCGCTGCTGCTCGGGCTCGTCGTCGGCGCGATCGAGGCGACCGCGCCGCTCGCGAACGCGACCGTCCAGGGCGCGCGCATCAGCGCCGCGCCCGACCGCCTGCAGGGGCGCGTGCAGGCGGCCGCGATGCTGCTCTCGCAGATGCTCACGTGGCTCGGCCCACTCGCGGTCGGGATCGGGCTGCAGCACGCCGGCACGACCCCGACGGTCGCCGTCCTGGGCGGCTGCGCGCTGGCGCTGGCGCTGCTCGCGAGCCGCAGCCGGGGCCTGCGCGACGCCGTCGTCTGAGCCGCGACCGGCGTCCCGCGCGGCCCCGCGCGGGTGAACGCGCGAGCCGAGGTGGCCGGCGCGCTACCGTCCTTGACATGAAGATCCGCTCATCCCACCGTCTGCTCGCGTCGCTGACGCTCGCGCTCGTCGCGCTCGGGCTGTTGGCGGGGGACGCGTTCGCGCGCGCCGGCGGCGGCTCCTCGAGCTTCCGTGGCGGCGGTGGCGGCGGCTTCGGGGGCGGTGGCGGCTTCGGCGGTGGCCGCGGTGGCCGCGGCGGGATCTTCTTCCTCGGCGGCGGCGGTGGCGGCGCCGGCCTCGGGATCCTGATCGGCGTGATCGTCCTGCTGGCGGTCGCCTTCTTCGTCCTGCGCATGCTCTCCCGCGGCGCCGCCGGCGCCCGCTACCGCGCGAACCGCGCGGCGCGCCGGCGCAGAGTCGAGCTGGCCTCGGCCGAGGCCGCCGACGACGACCCGATGTTCGAGAAGGAGCGCGTGCGCACATCCGCGGAGGAGCTGTTCGTCTCCGCGCAGAGAGCGTGGGACGACCGCGACGACCAGCGCCTCGCGCAGCTGCTCTCGCCTGACCTGCTGCGCGAGTGGCGCCGACGGCTGATGGACTTCGAGCGCCGGCGGTGGCACAACCGCGTCGCGGTGCGCACGATCAACTCGATCGAGTACGTCGGCCTCACGAACCGCTCGGAGGACCGCGACGATCGCGTCGTCGTGCGGATCGACGCCGTCCTCGACGACTGGGTCGAGGCCGCCGACGGGATGCGCGTCCAGTCGGTCGAGAGCCATTCGACGACGACGCGCGTGCGGGAGTACTGGACGCTCGCCAAGCGCGACGGCAGATGGATCGTCGCCTCGATCGAGCAGGACGCCGAGGGCAGACACGTGCTCGACGAGGAGATCGTCGCCTCCCCCTGGAGCGACGACCGCCGGCTGCAGGACGCCTCGATGCTGGAGGTCGCCGCGGCCGACAAGCTGCCGGAGGGCGTCTCGACCGCCGAGGTCGCCTCGCTCGACTACGCCGGCAACGGCCGCGCCGCGGCGCTCGACCTGTCGCTCGTGGACGGGCGCTGGAGCCCGGACGTGCTGGAGGCCTCGGTCCGCCGCGCGGTCGCCGCCTGGGCCGAGGCGGTCGACGGCGCCGACAGCGACCTGCTCGACGTCGCGACGCCCGCCGCCGCCCGCGACCTGCTCCACCCCGGCGACCCGTCGGAGCAGACGCAGCTCGTGATCCGCGGCCCGCGCGTGCGGCGCCTCACGATCGCCGCGCTCGACCCGGGGCCGACGCCGCCGCGGATCACCGTCGAGCTGGAGGTCAGCGGCCGCCGCTACGTCGAGGACCGTGACACCGCCGCGGTGCTGTCCGGCAGCAAGGCGCGCGCCGTCACGACGACCGAGCGCTGGACGCTCGCGCTCGCCGGCCCGGACGACCGGCCGTGGCAGGTCGTCGACGCCGCCGCCGGCACCGCCGTCGCCTAGCCGCCGCCGGGCTGCCTCGCGATGGCGATCGACGCCCACCTGGTCGCCGCGCTGCACCTGCGGACCGTCCGGCACGCGTCGCTGGAGGACGAGCGGCTCGCGCACGTCGCGTTCCAGACCTCCACGCTCGCGGCCCTCTTCGACGGCGCGTTCGACGGGGACCTGACGGTCGGCGAGCTGCGTCGCCACGGCGACCTCGGGCTCGGCACGTTCAACGGCCTCGACGGAGAGATGATCGTGGTCGACGGCGCGGTCTGGCGGGCGAGCGCCGACGGCACGGTCGGCCCGGTCAGA
>JAATFK010000153.1 GCA_015655225.1 Solirubrobacterales bacterium
CCCCTCTGTACTTCTGCGAAGCGACCTGGAACGCCTGCGAGCCGTTCTGGGCGCAGACGTAGTACATGTGGCTCTGCGGGTCGTACGAGCTCGGGGGCCAGTTGTCGCCGCCCGAGGCGCTCGGCGCGGTCGCGTCGAGCGTGGTGCCCTTCACGCCGAAGCCGTTGAAGACCGTGCTCGGCACGATCGTGATGCCTCTTCTCTGCGAGTCGGCCGACGCCTGGAGCGCCTTCGTCATCTCGGCGTCGATCGTCGCGCTCGACCTGAGCACCGGTAAGCTTAGATGGGCCTACCAGCAGGTCCACCACGACATCTGGGACTTCGACTCGCCGAGCCCGACGGTCCTGATCGACGCGCCCGTGAACGGCACGATGGTCAGAGGCATCGCGCAGCCGTCGAAGACCGGCTACGTGTACTTCCTCAATCGCGAGACCGGCAGACCGGTCTTCCCGATCAAGGAGACGCCGGTCAAGCAGGACTCGTTCCAGAGAACCTCGAAGACGCAGCCGATCCCGACGATGGCGCCGTTCAGCAAGGTCAGAGTCGACGCCCAGATGGCGAAGGCGCTCCAGGCGTCAGCCGACTCGCAGAGAAGAGGCCTGAAGATCATCCCCAGCACGATCTTCAACGGCTTCGGCGTGAAGGGCACGACGCTCGACGCGACCGCGCCGAGCGCCTCGGGCGGCGACAACTGGCCGCCGAGCTCGTACGACCCGCAGAGCCACATGTACTACGTTTGCGCCCAGAACGGCTCCCAGGCGTTCCAGGTCGCGACGCAGAAGTACAGAGCGGGCGGGACGCTGACCGGTGCGGCGGTCTTCGCCTTCACCGGCTTCAACAATCCCGGCACCCTGACCGCGTACGACATGACGACGGGCAGAATCGCCTGGCAGAGACAGTTCCCCGACGCCTGCTACTCGGGCACGGTCGCGACCGCCGGCAACCTCGTGTTCGTCGGCCGCAACAGAGGCCAGCTCGAGGCGTACAACGGCAGAACCGGCGCGAGACTGCTGAGCTTCCAGCTCGGTGCCGGCGTCAACACGACGGTCACGCCGTACTCGCTGAACGGCAAGGAGAGAATCGTCGTCCTCGCCGGTGGCAACGCCCTCAACGGCAGCGCCCACGGCGACAGCCTCTGGCAGCTCTCGCTCGACGGCACGATGGCGCAGGCCGCGGCCGGCAGCTCCGGCAGAGCGATTCAGCACGCCGGTGACAGCCAGAGAACGAGAACCAGTGGCAACAGCACCTCGACGGCGAACGTCAGAGGCGACGCGACGGCCGGCAGATCGGTCTTCGCGAACAACTGCGCCTCGTGCCACGGCGCGCTTGGCACCGGCGGCAACGGCGGTCCGAACCTGAGAAACGAGCCGCTGGCCAGAACGGTCGCCGGCACGATCAGACAGGTGACGAACGGCGGCGGCGGGATGCCGGCCTTCGGCGGCCAGCTGACGAGCCAGCAGATCGCGGACGTGGCGGCCTACGTCACGACCGCGATCACGGGCGGCAGATAGCCCCACCGCAGCACGTCTCACGCAGCGCCCCGGGGCGCGTCACCGCACAGCGGTGGCGCGCCCCGGCTGCGTTATGTGTGCACAAGCTCACAAGTCGAGCCGGGGCTCGGGCGCTATCGTCAATTGATGGACCCGGAGCCGACCGTTGAAGCGTGGCTTTCTCGGGATCAGGTCATCGCGGAAGCGCTCGCACTGGCCGACGAGGAAGGCTTGAGAGCCGTCTCGATGCAGCGCCTCGCGGGCCGACTCGGCGTCGCGACGATGACGCTGTACGGACGCATCACCGGCAAGGACGACATGCTCGACGCGATGGCGGCGGTCGCGATCGAGGCGATCGACCTGCCCGCGCCCGATCTGACGTGGCAGGACACCTTTCGTCACCTGGCGCGGTCATTGCGCGAGGCGACGCAGCGCCATCCCGCGCTCGTCGCCCTGATCATGACGCGCCAGCCGACGACGATCAGCGCCCTGCGACCGCTCGAGACGCTGCTCGCGGCCCTCGCCCGCGCCGGCTTCAGCGACCGTGACATGGTCAACGCCGCACACCTGATGATGGGCGGCCTCACGGGCCTCCTGCTCGCCGAGCAGCGGGGAGTCTTCGGACCTCGGGACGGCTTCCAGCGGGTGAACGTGATCGAGCTGACGACCCAGCTCCCGACGATCGTGCGCCTCGCTCCCCTGCTCTCCGAGACCTCGCAGACGGACTTTGACGACGCGGTCGAGATCGTGATCACCGGGCTCGTCGACCGCCTCGCGAACGGATGACCGGCAGCGCTCGCGCCAGGATTGCCCGCGGCTGCGTGGGACGAGAGCGCCGGCGTCACGGGTGCTCTGCAGCGCCCGCCACGTGGCGGCGCCTAAAGGTCCGAGAGGTGGGGACGCACGCGGCCGCGTTGAGAAGCGGGACGACCTGGCACCGCTCGCCGGTCGGCGTCACCTGCACGATCAGCGCCACGACGGTGTGGTGCGTCAACCGCGCCCGTCACGGCTTCACGATCGCGCGACACGCCTACCACGCGTTCTGACGCGCTCGTCACACACGGTGAATCGCTGTCACCGTGGGTAGACTTCGCGCCCTCGGCACACGAAAGAGGGTTGTGATGAAGCTGGACGGATTCGCAATGGGCGCGCGTCGAAGAAGTCACCTCGCGGGAGCCCTGACGCTCGCCGTCACCGCGCTCGCCGTCGCCGGCTGCGGCGGCGGCAGCAAGACGACGACGACCAGCGCGGCGGCGCCGGCGACGACCCCAGCGGCGACGGCGACCGCCACGACCCCGGCGGCGACGGCGACCGCAACCACGCCGGCCGCCACCACGACGACGCCGGCCACCACCGCCACGACCCCGGCCGCGACGACCCCCACGACCACGACGACGACGGCGGCGAGACTGAAGCCGGCCTCCGTCTCACGCGGGAAGACCGTCTTCGGCACCTCCTGCCGCGGCTGCCACACGCTCGCCGACACCGGCCCGGGCGGGACGATCGGCCCGAACCTCGACCAGCTGAGACCGGCCGACGCGACCGTCGTCGCGCAGGTGACGAACGGCGGCGGCGCGATGCCGTCGTTCGCCGGGACGCTCACGAGACAACAGATCGTCGACGTCGCGAGATACGTCTCGACCGTCGCGGGCAGAAGAAAGAAGTAGCCGCGGCCCGGCGGTGGCGGGGTGCGGCTCCGCCGCCAGCGCGAGCCACGCCGCCACCAGCGGGACGACCGCGACATACGCCAGCGACGCCGTCTGCCCGATCGCGTCGGCAGGCCAAAGCTGCGCGGGTGGTGCAGCGCCTGACTGACCGACCGGGCGAGGCCCAGCGGGACCACCAGCCGCGGGTCCGGCCGCAGCGCCGCCCACGCGAACAGCAGCCCGAAGGCGAGCTGGAGCGCCGGTCCCGCGCGCTCACGGTACCCGCACCGTCTCGAGCTTGTCGGGGTTGCGCAGCACGTCGATCGCGACGATCCGGCCGCCGTCGAGCGTGAACGCGAACACGGTCAGGATCCCGTCGGCATCGCGCAGCACGATCCCGGGCGCGCCGTTGACGTCGGCGATCGCGCCGCCGAGCGGCGGGCGTCGGGCGAGCGCCAGCATCCCGCGCCCGACCTTCTCGGCGCCGTGTTGGAAGCGCCGGGCGGTGAACCACTCTGCCGCCGCCGTCGGCGCGCCAGACGACTTCGGGATCGAGCAGTTCCAGCAGGCGGTCGAGGTCGCCCTCGGCGCA
>JAATFK010000061.1 GCA_015655225.1 Solirubrobacterales bacterium
ACGTCGATCTCCAGCGCGGAGGCGCCGCAGACGCACGGCCGCCCCATCCCGCGCGCGACGAGCGCCGCGTGAGAGGCCTTCCCGCCCTCGCTCGTGAGGATCCCTCTGGCGGCGTGGAAGCCGGCCACGTCGTCGGCCTCCGTGAACGGCCGCACGAGGATCACGGCGCGACCCTCGGCGGCCGCGTCGACCGCCTCCTGCGCGGTGAAGACGACGGCGCCCTTGGCGGCCCCCGGCGACGCGGCGACGCCGCGGGCGAGCGCGTGGATCTCGGCGCCGGGGTCGAACGTCGGGTGCAGGAGCGCGTCGAGCTTGCCGGCGTCGATCGTCATCAGCGCCTGCTCGCGGCTCAGCAGCCCCTCGTCGACGGCGTCGACGGCGAAGCGCACGGCTGCCTGCGCGGGCCGCTTCGCGTTGCGCGTCTGGAGCATGTAGAGGTGCCCCTCCTCGACCGTGAACTCGGTGTCCTGCATGTCGCCGTAGTGGCGCTCCAGCGTCCGCAGGATCTCCATCAGCTCGCGGTGCGTCTCGGGCATGATCTCGGCCAGCTCGGCGATGTCGCGCGTGTTGCGGACGCCGGAGACGACGTCCTCCCCCTGCGCGTTCTGGAGGAAGTCGCCGGACGGCTCGGGCGCGCCGGTGACCTCGTCGCGGCTGAACGCGACGCCGGAGCCGGAGCTGTCGCCCTTGTTGCCGAAGACCATCTGCTGGACGTTGACCGCCGTCCCCCACTGGTCGGGGATGTGGTTGATGCGGCGGTAGGAGATCGCGCGCTCGCCCATCCACGAGTCGAAGACGGCGCCGATCGCCTGGCGCAGCTGCTCCAGCGGCTCCTGCGGGAAGGGGTCGCCGGTCTGCTCCTGGAAGAGCGCCTTGAAGCGCTCGGTCAGCGTCTGGAGGGCGGCGACGTCCAGCTCGGTGTCGAGCGCGACGCCCTGCTCCTCCTTGATCCGCTTGATCTCCTTCTCCAGCGCCTCGCCGGGCACGCCGCGCACGACGTTGCCGAACATCTGGACGAAGCGGCGGTAGGAGTCCCACGCGAAGCGCGCGTTGCCGGTCTTCTGCGCGAGGCCCTGCACCGACTGGTCGTTGAGGCCGAGGTTGAGGACGGTGTCCATCATCCCCGGCATCGACTCGCGCGCGCCGGAGCGGACCGAGACGAGCAGCGGGTCCTCGGCGTCGCCGAGCCGCTTGCCGGCCGTCTGCTCCAGGCGAGCGAGCGCGTCGGCGACCTCGCGCTCCAGCCCGTCGGGGCTCTGGCGGCCGCCCTCCATGTAGGCGACGCAGGCCTCGGTCGTGATCGTGAAGCCGGCGGGTACTCGCTCGGCACCCAGGATGCGGGTCATCTCGGCGACGTTCGCGCCCTTCCCTCCGAGCAGCTCACGCATCTCGCGGGAGCCCTGGGCGAAGTCGTAGACGAACGTCGTTGCGGCGGCGGTCTCGGTCATTCCGGAACTATATTGGTCCGACCACATCGCCGGCATGGCGGGCGCGCGCTGGCGCGTTGGCCGCACCGGACAGCGGGGCGCGGCGGCCGACGAGGCCGCCGCGCCTCAGCGGGCGGTGCGCGCCTGGAGCGGGCGCAGGTGCACGTGCGCGTGGTGCTCGGCCGTCTCCCCGATCGCCCGCTCGGCCTGGCGCAGCGCCCGCGCGCTCGCCTGCGGCGCCTCCGCCAGCGGCCGGCCGAGCGCGTCGACGAGGAAGCCGTGCGCCTCCTCCGTGAGCGGGAACGCCGACGCCTCGCAGGAGCCGCAGACGACCCCGCCGGCCTCGCCCGAGAAGCCGCTCAGGTGGTCGACCTCGCCGCACGTCGCACACGAGGCGAGCTGCGGCGTGAAGCCGCCCGCGACCAGCAGCTTGAGGCGGAACGCGAGCTGCGAGGCGGTCGCCGCGTGGCGGGGGTCGCCGTCGAGCAGCCGCAGCTCGTTCGCGAGCAGGTGGAAGACGGGCGGGCTCGGGTCGCCCGCCTCGAACAGCCGCGCGACGGCGTCGCAGGCGCGAGCGGCCGCGTCGAGCGAGTCGGCACGCTCCCGCAGCGGACCGTGCGCCTCGACCGTCTCGGCGCTCGTGACCGTCCGCAGGTCGCTGCGGCCCTCGTAGAGCAGGACGCGCAGGTGGAAGAACGGCTCCAGCCGCGCGCCGAAGCGGCTTCTCGTGCGCCGCGCGCCCTTCGCGATCGCGCCGATCCGCCCGTGCTCGGGCGTGTAGAGATGGAGGATGCGGTCGGCCTCCCCGAAGCGGATCGAGCGCAGGACGATCGCCTCCGTGCGGAGCGATCTGGACATCGTTAGACGCCTCCCGAATCGGGCGCTATCGTTTGAGAAGTGAAGTCGATCACGCTCTACACCACCGACGCCTGTCCGTTCTGCGTCCGCGCCAAGGCGCTGCTGCAGAAGCGTGAGCTTGCGTTCGATGAGATCAATCTGGCACGTGACCCCGACGGACGCGCGAAGTTGGTCGAGCTGACCGGGATGATGACCTTCCCGCAGATCCTGATCGGCGAGCAGCCGATCGGTGGCTACGACCAGCTCGCGGCCGCCGATCGCGACGG
>JAATFK010000070.1 GCA_015655225.1 Solirubrobacterales bacterium
ACAACGCCGTCACGGCCGCGACCGCGACCGGCGCGCCGGGCCGGATCGACGACGAGACGCAGGGGCTGCCGCTCACCTCGAACGCGAAGGGCGCGCTGGCCGGCGTCCGGATCGAGTCGATCGCCTGCTACGTCTGCAAGGAGCACTACCACGAGGTCGACGCCTTCTACCACCAGCTGTGCCCGACCTGCGCGGCGAAGCATCACGCGCGGCGCGACCAGCGCACCGACCTGACCGGCCGCCGCGCGCTGCTGACGGGCGGGCGGGCGAAGATCGGCATGTACATCGCGCTGCGGCTGCTGCGCGACGGCGCCCACACGACGATCACGACGCGCTTCCCGCACGACGCGATCCGCCGCTTCACGGCGATGGAGGACAGCGGCGAGTGGCTGCACCGTCTGCGCGTCGTGGGGATCGACCTGCGCGACCCGGCGCAGGTCGTCGCGCTCGCCGACTCGGTCGCGGCGCAAGGGCCGCTCGACGTGCTGATCAACAACGCCGCGCAGACGGTCCGGCGCTCCCCCGCCGCGTACGCGCCGCTGGTCGAGGCGGAGCGCGCGGCGCTGCCGGAGGCGTGGGCGAAGTCGGGCGGCGAGCTGCGCACGTTCGGCCGCTCCGCCGACGCGCACCCGGCGGTCCTGACCGAGTCGACCGGCGACCACTGGACGCCGACGCCGAGCGCGCTGAGCGCCCTCGCGCTGACGGCCGGCTCGGCGTCGCTGGAGCGGATCGCGGCCGGCAACGCGATCGACGCGGGCGGCCTCGTGCCCGACCTCGACCCGGTCAACAGCTGGATCCAGCTGGTCGACCACGTCGACCCGATGGAGCTGCTGGAGGTCCAGCTCTGCAACATGACGGCGCCGTTCATCCTCGTCAGCCGGCTGCGCGCGGCGCTCGCGGCCTCGCCCGCGCGGCGCACCTACGTCGTCAACGTCTCGGCGATGGAGGGGCAGTTCAGCCGTGGCTACAAGGGCCCCGGTCACCCCCACACGAACATGGCGAAGGCGGCGCTCAACATGCTGACGCGCACGAGCGCCGGGGAGCTGCTGGAGGACGGGATCCTGATGACCGCCGTCGACACCGGCTGGATCACCGACGAGCGGCCGCACCCGACGAAGATGCGGCTCGCGGGCGAGGGCTTCCACGCCCCGCTCGACCTGGTCGACGGCGCCGCGCGCGTCTACGACCCGATCGTTCGCGGGGAGGCCGGCGAGGATCTCTACGGCTGCTTCCTGAAGGACTACGAGAAGTCGCCCTGGTGAGCGCGTGAGCGGACCCCGGGGACGCGACCGCGGCTCGAACCTCGTCTGGTCGAGCGACGAGGGCGACCGGCGCAAGGCGCTCGCCGCCCGCGATGCCGCCGCGCCACGCTACGACGGCGGCCGCGTGAAGGTGCGGCGGGAGACCTCCGGACGGCGCGGCAAGACCGTCACGACGGTGTCCAACGTCCCGCTCGACGCCGCCGGAATGACGGAGCTGGCGAAGCGCCTGAAGAAGCGCTGCGGCGTCGGCGGCTCGGCGAAGGACGGCGTGATCGAGCTGCAGGGCGACCATCGCGACGCCGTCGTCGAGCTGCTGCGCGGCGAGGGCTACGATGTGGTGCTGGCGGGCGGCTGAGCCTTCGCCCACTGCGCCTTGTGCGCGCGCTTCGTCGCCTGGTAGTCGACGAGCGCCTGGGCCGAGTCGACGTCGCCGAGCGTCGGGTGCCAGGGGACGAGGTCCTGCGCGGCGGCGACGCCGAAGTGCTTGGCGAGGACGGCGGCGAGCGATCTGGAGCTGAGCGGGCCGTAGCCGGGGAGCGCGGCGATGTTGGCGCGCAGCTCGTCGCTGTCGGCGGCGTCGGTCCAGACGCGCGCGGCGTCGCCGTCGTAGTGGTCGTGGATGTAGGCCGCCAGCTCCTGGATCCGCTTCGCCATCGCGCCGGGGTAGCGGTGGATCGCCGGTCTCGCTCTGAAGACCGGCTCGAGGTCGGCGGTCGCGAGCGTGTCCACGTCGAAGGCGCCGAGCCGCTCCTTCAGCGCCAGCGGTCCCGAGAACGCCTTCTGGACGGTGATCTGCTGGTCGAGCGCGAAGCCGACGAGCAGCGCCAGCGGGTCGCTCGCGAGCAGCGCGTTGGCCTCGTCGGACTCGGTGAACCAGAGGCGGTCGGGCACGAGAGTGGATCCTAGATGGTTGATCCGAGGATCAGCCATCTGGTCGGTTGACGCGGCATCACGATCGCTTAGGATGCGGAGCGATGGAGGGATCGTCGCTCACCGCCACACCGTCGTTCGGCGAGCTGGAGCAGCACCGCCGCGAGCTGACCGCGCACTGCTACCGGATGCTCGGCTCCCCGTTCGAGGCCGAGGACGCGGTCCAGGACTCGCTCCTGCGCGCCTGGCGCGGCATCGACCGCTTCGAGGGCCGCGCCGCCCTGCGCTCCTGGCTCTACCGGATCGCGACGAACGTCTGTCTCGACATGCTGAAGGGCCGCGAGCGACGCGCGCGCCCGATGGACCTCGGACCGTCGGGGTCACCGGAGGGGCCGGTCGGGACCACCCTCCCCGAGGTGACGTGGATCGAGCCGGTCCCGGACGCACTCGTGCTGGCCGACGGCGACCCCGCCGACGTGGCGGTCGGGCGCGAGACGATCCGGCTCGCGTTCGTTGCGGCGCTCCAGCACCTGCCGCCGCGCCAGCGCGCGGTCCTGATCCTCTGCGAGGTGCTGCGCTGGAAGGCGACCGAGGTCGCGGAGCTGCTCGACACGACGGTCGCGTCGGTCAACAGCGCGCTCCAGCGCGCGCGGGCGACGCTCGACGCGAGCGACCTCGCCTCCGCCGATCCCGTCCCGTCCACCCTCGCCCCCGCCGACCGCGAGCTGCTGGCGCGCTACGTCGAGGCGTTCCAGGACTACGACATGAACGCGCTCACGTCGCTGATCCGCGAGGACGCGACGCAGTCGATGCCGCCGTACGAGCTGTGGCTGACCGGCCGCGACGACATCTTCAGCTTCTGGCAGGGACCGGGCGC
>JAATFK010000718.1 GCA_015655225.1 Solirubrobacterales bacterium
GCCGACCGAGACGCCCCCGGAGGCGATCACCACGTCGGCGTGCGCGAGCGCCTGCGCGAAGGCCGCCTCGGTCGCGGCGAGGTCGTCGGCGACCGCCCGCGCCAGCACGACCTCGGCGCCGGCGAGCCGCGCCTGCGCCGGCAGTGCGACGACGTTCGAGTTGTGGATCTCGCCGCGCTGCAGCGGCGCCCCCGCCGGGCGCAGCTCGTCGCCGGTGCAGAGGACGGCGACGCGCGGCCGTCGCGCGGCCGCAACGGCGGCGACGCCGGCGCCGACCGCGACCGCCAGCTCGGCCGGCCCGAGCAGCGTCCCCGCCGGCAGGACGACCGTCCCGGCGCGCAGGTCCTCGCCGACGTGGCGGACGTTCTCGCCCGCGAGGACGGCAACCGCCGTGGTGATCGCGCCGTCGCGCTCCTCGACGTCCTCGATCCGCACGACCGCGTCGGCGCCGTCTGGCAGGGCCGCCCCGGTCGAGATGCGGATCGCCTCGCCGGCGCCGAGCGCCGCGGCGGCGGGCGTGCCGGCACGTGACTCGCCGCTGATCCTGAGTATTCGACTGGACGGCCCCGCCACGACGGCGAATCCGTCCATGGCCGAATTGTCGAAGGCTGGCACGTCGGCGCTTGCGGCAAGCGGCTCCGCCAGCACGCGGTGCAGCGCATCCTCAAGCGGGACGGGCCGGCTGGGGAGGGGGACGGCGGCGTCCAGGACAAGCTGGCGCGCGGAGGCGATCGAACGGGGAGCTGGCATGAGCTCCCATTCTGTCCATCGACGGGTGCACTCGTCTTGCGCCGCTGGTATAGAACGTCGGATGTCCGACGCCGCCCCACCGCGTCCGCGCCGCTCGCGGCCGCTCGACGCCGCCGTCGTCGCGGCCCTCGCGCCGCAGGCGCAGGCGATCGCGAAGGGCTGGCTGCTGCTGCTGCTGGAGCGCTCGCCGCTGGAGGCCGCCGGGGCGATCCCGGCCGCTGCGCTGGCAGCCGAGGGGCCCGGCCTCTGCGCCGCGCTCGTGCGCGCGCTCGGCTCCGACGCGGAGCTGGACCGGCTGCGCGAGAGCGGCGACCTCGCGCCGCTCGCCTCGCGCGCGGGCGCGCTCGCGGGCTCGATCGACCCGGCCGCCACGGTCGCTGCCGTCGACGCGCTGCGCGCCTGCCTCTGGACCGCCGCGCTCGAGCTGCGCGCCGAGCACGCCGAGACGACCGCCGTGGTGGCGCTCGCGGAGCGGCTCTCCGACGTCTGCGCGGTCGTCGCCGGGACGGCGCTCCACAGCGTCGCGCTCCCGCCGGGTCGCGCGCGCGAGACGCTTGCCGCCCCGCCGGCCGCGATCCCGCCCGGGCGCTACTTCGAGTCGCCCGGCGTCTACGGCGGCTCGCCGACGACGAGCGGCGGCTCGGGGCTCGCCTCCGCCCCCGAGCCGGCCTTCGACGACGACGAGCTGGACGACGACCTCGACGACGAGGCGCCCCACCCCAGCGACGCCGCCGCGAGCAATGCGAGCGGCTCGGTGACGCAGCTGTCGCCGCGCCCGGCGGTCGACCCACGCGTCGGTCCGGCCGCCGCGATGGACGACAGCGACCTCTGGATCTCGACGCTCGAGCGGCACATCGACCGCTGCCAGCGCGAGGGCGGCGGGCTCGCGCTCCTGCGCGTCGAGCTGGTCGACGGCGACCACCTCGTCGCGAGCGCCTCCGCCGAGGAGCGCGGCGTCCCCTACGGCCGCCTCGCGCAGGCGATCCGCCGCGCGATCCGCCGGCAGGACCTCGTCGCCTCCGACCACGACGGCCGCGCCTGGGTGATCGCGCCGGGCGTCGGGCGCGCGGGCGCGATGGCGCTGGCCGAGCGGATCGGGGTCGGCGTCGAGCAGTCGGAGCCGTGGCACGGCGCGCCGCTGGCGGCGACCGTCGGCTTCGCCGTCTACGCAGAGGACGGCCGCGACGCGGGCACGCTGATCGACCGCTCCGAGGAGGCGATGCTGGCGGCCGCCGCGGCCGGCATGAGAATCGGCGAGGCGATGCCGTACGACGGCGGCGGGAGCGACCCGGACCGGCCGGGACCCCGCCTCGTGCGCTAGCAGGCCGCTGGGGTCGCGCCGCGCCGCGTCAGCGGTGCGTGGCGGACGCGGCGACGCTGCTCGGCGTGGTCGTCGTCGCGGGCGTCGCGGGGACCTGGAGCGAGCCGACCGTGATGCGGCCGTTGCCGTGCAGCTCGTCGTTCGTCGCTCTCGTCAGGTCCCAGGTGACCCCGCTGGCGTACGGGCCGCGGTCGATCACCGGGACGACGATCGCACGGCCGTGGTAGTAGAGCGCGACCTCCGTGCCGCACGGGAGCGTGCGGTGGGCGACGCCGAGCGTCGTGCGCGTCAGCTTCACGCCGCAGGCGGTCTGCGAGCCGTTGTCGTCGACCGAGAACCAGGTCGCGACGCCGGGGCGGTAGACGGTCGTCGAGACGGTCGAGGGGGCCGGCCCGGACGGGGTGGACGCGGCGCTCGCGGCGACCGCCGGGATCCCGGCGACGGCGCGCAGGGCGACGGTGCCGAGGACGGTCGGCTTCCAGTTCGCGTCGAAGCTTCCGTCGCTGTCGGCGACCGTGGTCACGACCGAGACCCAGCCGAGCGTCGGGTCCTGGCGCTGGACGGTGACGGTCTCGCCGGCGGGGGCGGTGCCGGTCACGTGCGAGGCCTGGCGCAGCATCGCGGTCGCCCGCGAGAAGAGCGTGATCCCGCCGGCGCTCGCGCTGGCGACGGGGTTCGGGACCGACAGGAGCGTCGAGGTCGGCGCGCTCAGCACGCCCGCGGAGGTCGTCACGAGGGGCGCGGCGGGCAGCACGGGGGCGGCGCCGCCGCTCGTGACCGAGGCGGTCGTGGTCGTGGCCGACGCGAGCGCGGGCACGGCGAGGATGCCGAGCGAGAGCGCGGAGGCGAACGACGTGGCAACGTAGCGACGTAGGCTCATGGATTGGGGTCGCAGGGCCTACGAGGTGAGCTGTCGGGCTCGCGACGCTGAGAACGCCGCTACGGTCAGAAAATCAACCGATTCGCCCCCGCGAGCATGCGGCTCGCATTGGGTCCCCCGCCGACCGCGCGCAGGGCGCTCGGTCGTTCGGCCAGGCGAGCGGCAGTATACGAAACATCGCCCCGGACGGCACCTTCGCATCTCTGCTGCGCGCAACTTGAAACGTTCGCGTGCGTTGCGTGTAGTGATGGACGAGGCAACGCGCGCTCAGTCGCCCCCTTCCGGGCATGGACGCCACACGCGTGGTTCGTTGACTTGTCATGCGGAGGAGCTATCCTCCGCTCATGTTTGGATGGCGATTGTGCGCCCCTGATGGGGCCTCGGTCGCCTCGATGAACGCGCCCAACGGCCGAGCAAGGGTGGCGCACGTGAGAAACGGAATCGAATGTCTGTAGCCGAACTTCAGGAACTGGAAGAGATCAAGGGCCTCATGACCCGGGGCCAGCAGCTCGGCGTGCTGACCTACGCCGAGGTATCGACGGCGGTCAGCGAGCTGGACCTCGACGAGGCCGACGTCGAGGAGCTGCACGGCTTCCTCGAGAGATCGGAGATCGAGCTCGTCGAGGAGATCGACCCCGCGACCGCGGCCAACAGCCAGGTCGAGCGGGCGCCGGACAGACGCACGCGGCGCAGAGCGAGAAGCACGCTCGATCTGAAGCCCGACATGACGACCGACTCCCTTCAGCTGTTCCTGAAGGACATCGGCAAGGTGCGCCTGCTGACCGCGCAGGAAGAGGTCGACCTCGCCAAGCGGATCGAGCGCGGTGACCTCGACGCGAAGCAGAAGATGGTCGAGTCGAACCTTCGCCTCGTCGTCTCGATCGCGAAGAACTACCGCAACCAGGGCCTGCCGTTCCTCGACC
>JAATFK010000710.1 GCA_015655225.1 Solirubrobacterales bacterium
CGGCCATCGACTCCGACAGGCTCGCCGCGCCGTCGTCGATGCGATGGCGCATCGGGGGGACGGCGACGAAGCTGCCGACCCCGTGCTCGGTTCGCACCTTGCCGGCCCGCGCGAGATCCTCCAACGCGCGCCGGACCGTGAGCCGGTTCACGCCGTACTGCCGGGCCAGCTGCCCCTCGGGCGCCAGCCGCTCGCCCGGCGGGAGCTCCGATCGGCGCATCCGAGCGAGCAGGTCCTCGGCGACCTGCCGGTACAGCGCCGTCCCCGACTGCCTTGACAAATGACGCGGCGTCTCAGTCATCTAGACATCTAGGGTACAGGGAGTGCTCGCGCTCATCCTCCTGACGCTGCTCGCGGCCGGCGCAGGCGTCCTCAGCGGCGTCGTGGGGACGGGATCGTCCCTCCTGCTCTTGCCGGTCCTCGTGTGGCTGTACGGCCCGCGGGTCGCGGTGCCGATCATGGGGATCGCGGCGGTGCTCGGCAACGTCGGCCGGGTGATCGCGTGGCGGCGCCGGATCGCGTGGCGCCCGGTGGTCGCCTACGCGGTTCCCGGCGTGCCGGCCGCGGCGCTCGGGGCGCACACCCTGTTGTCGATCCCGCCCACCGTGATCGACGTCGCCCTGGCGGCGTTCTTCGTCGCGATGATCGTCCTGCGCCGGCGTTCGGTCATCGCTCGTCGGCGCTTCGGCCTTTGGCAGATGGCGGTCGCGGGAGCGGCGGTCGGCTTCCTCACCGGACTGGTGCTCTCAACCGGTCCGCTGAGCGTGCCGGTCTTCACGGCCTACGGATTGAGCGGCGGCGCGTTCCTCGGGACCGAGGCGGCCAGCTCGCTGCTGCTCTACGGAGGGAAGCTGGCGACCTTCGGCGCGTCCGGCGCGCTCGACGGGACCACGATCGTGCGCGGTCTCGTGATCGGAACGGCGCTGATGTCCGGCTCGATCGCCGCGCGAAGGATCGTCGACCGTCTCGCCGTCCACACCTACGATCTGCTGATCGACCTCGTGCTGGCGGTCGGGGCGGCCACCATGGTGGCGACGGCCGTCCGGTAGCGATCGTCACCGGGTTAGCGGATCTAGCGCCCGGCCAACCCGTCGAGGAACGTGTCGATCGCGAAGCGGAAGCGCTCGGCGCGCGTGCCGCCGGTGACCGTCGCGTGGTTGGCGACCATCGTGGGGAACTCGTCCGGCGGCAGCTCCTCGTAGGCCCGGATGATCCGCTGGCGCTCGCTCGCGAGGTCGCTGCCGCGCTCGGCGTAGCGGCCGGACTCGAGCGCGGTCGCCAGCGCGACGAGCGGCAGCACGTCGATCGCCCAGCTCGCGGCCTGCGGGTCGACGCCACCTGCCAGCAGCGCACTCAGCATCGCCTCGCGGATCTTCAGCGCCGAGCCGCCCGTCGGGATGTTCGCCAGCCCGACCCGGGCGATACCCGGGTGCCGCAGCAGCGCGGTGAGCGTCCCGTCCATCAGCGCGTGGACCTGCTCGCGCCAGCGCGCGGCGTCCGGAGGCTCCAGCTCGACCTCGGCCAGCACGCGGTCGAGCATCGCCTCGAGCAGCTCGTCGCGGTCGGCGACGTAGACGTAGAGCGACGCCGGTCCGGTGTGCAGCGCCGCCGCGACGCGCCGCGTCGTGACCGCGTCGAGCCCGTCCTTGCGCAGCACGGCCAGCCCCGCGTCGACGACCGCCTCGAAGGACAGCAGCGCCTTGTCGGCACGGCGGCGAGGTCGAGGGCTGGGGTGGGCGGGCATGCACGCCAGCCTAGACGAGCCGCTGGACTAACGATCAGTGATCGCTAGGCTTGACGATCACTGTTCGCTAAGCCTTGGAGACGTCGTGCCCACACCCGCCGAGACCGCATCCGCCGAAGCCGCACCCGCCACCCCATACGCCGCCCGCTGGCTCGTCTTCGGCGTCGTCCTCTGCGCTGAGGTGATGGACCTGCTCGACTCGACCGTCGTCAACGTCGCCGGTCCCTCGATCCGCGCGGACCTCGGCGGCGGCGCCTCGACCCTGCAGTGGCTCGGCGCGAGCTACACGCTGACCTTCGCCGTCCTCCTGATCACGAGCGCCCGCCTCGGGGACATCGTCGGTCGCCGCCGGCTCTTCCTGATCGGCGCTGCCGGCTTCACCGCCGCCTCGGCGCTGTGTGCCCTGGCGCCCGGCCCCGGCGTCCTGATCGCCTGTCGCGTCGTCCAGGGTGGCTTCGGCGCCGTCCTGATCCCGCAAGGCTTCGGCATGCTCAACGAGGTCTTCTCCGAGGAGGAGATGCCGAAGGTCTTCGGCCTGTTCGGGCCGATCGTCGGCGTCGCCGCGGTCGCCGGACCGATCCTCGCCGGCGGCCTCGTCGACCTGAACCTGCTCGGGACGGGCTGGCGCCTCGTCTTCCTCATCAACCTCCCCGTCGGCATCGCGGCGCTGGCGCTGGCGCTGCGCGTGCTGCCCCGCACGGTCGCCGCGGCCGGCACGCGGCTCGACGTCCCGGGCACGCTCCTCGTCGGCGCGGCTGCCTTCGCGCTCGTCTACCCGCTCATCCAGGGGCGCGAGGCGGGCTGGCCGGCCTGGTGCTTCGTCCTGCTCGGAGTCGGCGCCGTCCTGCTCGGCGCCTTCGTCGCCTACGAGTCGCGCCGGAGAGGAGCGCCGCTGATCGAGCGCAGCCTGATGCGCAACCGCGCGTTCACCAGCGGCCTCGCGCTCGCGCTCGCCTTCTTCGCCAGCGTCGGCGGGCTGCTGCTCGTCCTCTCGCTCTTCTGCCAGGTCGGTGAGGGCTTCTCCGCCGCTCGCACGGGGCTCACCCTCACGCCCCTGTCCGCCGGGATGGTCGCCGCGATGCTCGGCTCCTTCGCCCTCGTCGAGCGATTCGGCCGCAGCCTGATCCAGGTCGGCATCGTCGTCACCGCGCTCGGCCTCGGTCTGCTCGCGGCGATGGTCGCCGGCAAGAGCGACGTGCCCGTCTGGACGCTCGTCCCCGGGACCGTCCTGGCCGGCGCCGGCATCGGCCTCGTCTTCGGCCAGCTCTTCGACGTCATCCTCACGGGCGTTCCGGGGCTGGAGATCGGCTCGGCCTCCGGCGTCCTCAACGCCACCCAGCAGCTGGCCTTCGCGCTCGGCATCGCCGGCGTGGCGACGCTGTTCTTCGCCGAGCTGGGGCGACGGCCGTCGGGCGACGCGCTCGCGATCACCGCGCTCGCGACGCTCGCGCCGTTGGCGATCGCCCTGGTCCTGGCGTTTCGACTGCCGCCCAAGGGCCACGGGCCGAGCCCGGACGTCTCAGGTGGCGCAAGTCTCCCAGGCGAGAGGTAGGTTGCGCGTCGTGAGGGCCGCCCGCACGTCCATCCGGGTCGCGAGCAGGCCGTGAACGGCGAGCGCAACGTGCCCCGGCTCGTCTCGAGCGGCTGGGGAGACGAGTTGCACGCCGGTCTGGAGCGGGACGCGGGCGTGCTCCGCATCGTCTGCCCCTTCGTCAAGGAGCCGGTGCTGAGCGATCTCCTCGACCGGCACTCGCCTGAGGACGTGGTGTTGGTCACGCGCTTTCGCCTTGCTGACTTCTGCGCGGGGGTGAGCGACGTCGCCGCGCTGCGGCGTGTGCTCGCAGCCGGAGGTCGCGTGCGCGGCGTCAGAGGACTGCACGCGAAGGTCTACGTGTTCGGCACGGCGCGCGCGGCGGTGACCTCGGCGAATCTGACCTCGCGCGGAATCGGCGGCAATCACGAGTTCGGATGCGTCTCCGAAGACGCGGGCTTCGTCGGCGCGTGCCGGGGCTACTTCGACGAGCTGTGGCACTTGGCCGGCGCCGACCTGGACGCGAAGCAGCTCGATGCCTGGGAGGCGCAGGTCGACGCGGTCCTCAACGCCGGCGGCCGGCCGAGCGCGGAATTCGAGCTTGCCGACTATGGCGCGGAGGTCGCGGCGGGGCTGGTCGATCCCGCCGGTGACGTCGGCGAGGGAATCGAAGGCGGGTTCGCGGAGAGTCGTCAGTCGTTCGTCAAGTTCTTCGGCGAGGGCTCCAACCGCGTCGCGCGGTCGTTTCCCGTGTTCGATGAGGTCGATCGCTCTGGATGTCACTGGGCCTGCTCCTACCCGGCGCGCAAGCGGCCTCGAGCAGTATGGGAGGGCGACACGCTCTTCGCCGGGCGCCTGGTCAAGAGCCCCGCCGACACGCTGATCTTCGGACGAATGCTCGGACGTGCCCACGTTCCAGGTCGCGACGAGGCCACCGAGTCGGAGATCGCGCACCGCTCCTGGAAGGAGCAATGGCGGAACTACATCCGCGTGCATCGCGCGGAGTTCGTGGCCGGCGAGATGCGCAACGGCGTGAGCCTCAACGCGTTGATGGACGCCTTGGGCAGCGACGCGTTCCGCAGCACGCAACGCAACGCCCGCGCCGGCAACGGGCGCAACACCAACCCGCGCAAGGCATACATGCAGCAGCCCGCAGTCCTTCTCACCGACGAGGCGGCGGCGTGGCTCACGACCCGCCTGGAGGCGTCGTTCACCCTGCACGGGCGCATTCCCGCCGACGCACTCGACCGGCTCGACTGGCCTGCGGCCCGTTAGCGGCTACTGGGCCGTCAGCAACCCCACGAGCCGGTTCGTCAGCCGCCGGTCGAGGGGCTGGGGGACGGCGAGCAGGCGGTACCAGAGCACGCCGAAGACGACGTCGGCGGCGAAGCCGGCCGTGAGGTTGGGGGGGAGGTCGCCGCGTCGGCGCGCTCGTTCGACGAGCGTTGCGAGCGCGGCTCGGCGTCGCTCCAGGAAGTCGGTCCGGAAGCGCTCGCCGAACGCGGGGTCGAGCTGCGCCTCGACCATCAGCGCGCAGAGCAGTTCGCCGATCTGGGGTGCGCGTCCCAGCGCGAAGCTGTCGTCGAGCATGCGCCGCAGGTCGGCGGCCCAGCTGCCCTCGTCGGGGAGCGGGATGTGCACGTCCGCCTTGCGGGCGAGCGCTTCCATCAGCACGTCGCCCTTGGCCGGCCACCAGCGGTAGATCGTCTGCTTGCCGGCTCCCGCGCGCTGGGCGATCTTCTCGATCGATACGGCGGCGTAGCCCTGCTCCACGACCAGCTCGGTGGCGGCCTCCAGGATCGCCTCCCGGCTGTCCTCGCTGCGTTTCCGTCCCGGCCTGCGCGGCTCTGCTCTTCCCTCCATGGACGGAGATGCTAGCCGAGTTTCGAGACGCTGCGTAGCGATTCGAGCCGCCTCGTGCTAGGTTGCGAATCGAACCGCACCGTTCCGATTTACAAGGAGTCCTTTCATGGAGACAACCCGGACCACGCTCGTCGTCGGTGGCACCTCGGGCATCGGCCTCGCCGCCGCCCGCCAGCGCGCGGCGCGCGGCGACACCGTCCACGTCGCGAGCCGCGATCCCGCGAAGGTCACCGACTCTGCCCTCGTCGCCCACCGCCTCGACGGCAACGACCCGACGGCGGTTGCCGCCCTCGCCGCCTCCCTCGCCCCGATCGACGCGCTGGTCGTCACGCTCTCCGGCTCCGACGGCGTCGGCCCGCTCGCCGACCTCGACCTCGCCGTCCTGCGACGCGCGTTCGAGGCGAAGTTCTGGCCGACCCTGACGGTCCTGCAGGCAGCTCTGCCGCACCTCGCTGAGCAGGCGTCGATCACTCTCGTCGGCGCGATCAGCGCGCACGCCGCGATGCCCGGCACCGCCGGGATCGGCGCTCTCAACGCCGCCGTCGAGTCGCTCGTGCGCCCGCTGGCCGTCGAGCTCGCGCCGCGGCGGGTGAACGCCGTCTCCCCGGGCCTCGTCGACACGCCCTGGTGGGACGCGCTCCCCGACCAGGCCCGCACCGACTACTTCGCCGCCGCCGCGGCGGGCCTGCCGGTGCGGCACGTCTCCTCAGCGGACGAGGTCGCCGGGGCGGTGGTCCTCGCGGCGACGAACACGTCGATGACCGGGACGATCATCGAGGTCGACGGGGGTGCGCGGTTCGTTCAGCTCTAACTGGTTCGGTGCAGCGTCATGATCCGTCCGTTGTACGGGTTGGACGCGGCGCGCAGGTAGGCGAGGGCGACGTCGCGGGCGGGGACCGGGGTGAAGCCCGGGAAGTACGGGTGGTAGGCGGTCGACTCCTCCAGCACCGTCGGACTGACGCAGTTGATGCGGACGCCACGCGGCAGTTCGGTCGCCGCGCCCCGCACGAACCCCTCGACCATCTGGTTGATCGTCGTCCCCAGGGTCATGGCGTTCGTGACCTCGTCGCCGAGGATGCCGGAGACGAGGGTGAACGATCCGCCGTCGGCGATGTACGGCAGGCCCGCGCGGACGAGATTGATCTGGCCGACGCCCTTCGACGCGATCGAGCGGGCCCACTGCTCGTCGTCGGCCTCGGCGAGCGGGGCGGGGAAGACCTCGCCGGCCGCGCCGGCGACCGCGTCGAAGGGCGCCTGATCGCTGAACAGGGCCCGCAGGCTCGCGACGTCGGTCAGGTCGGCGTGCGCGTCGCCGCTGGTGCGCCCGACCTGCACGACCTCGTGGCCGCTCTCGCGAAAGAGCGCGGCGACGGCGTTGCCGATCGTGCTGGTCCCGATGACGATCGTCTTCATGGAGTCCTCCTGCTTTGTGTTGGCATTGAGTGTCATCTATAGCACTAGATGCCGACCAAGCGCTCTCGTGCCCGTCGCGTAGAGTTCGCGGTCGTGACCGAGACCCGCAGCCGCCTGCAGCACGTCCAGCGCCGGGCGGCGCAGCAGGAGATCGAATCCGTCGCGCTGGCCCTGTTCCTCGAGCGCGGGTACGCGGAGACGACGGTCGACGACGTCGCCGCGGCGGCGGGCGTCTCGCGCCGCACCGTCTTCCGCTACTTCGAGACCAAGGAGGACCTGATCCTCGCCTCGATGCGCGAGACCGGTCAGCGGTTGGCGCAGACCCTCCGAGACGTCCCGCACGACGTCACCGCATGGACGGCGATCACGCGGACCCTGCTCGACTTCGCCGACGAGCTCGACGGCGACGCCGAGCGCGGCCGTCCGCGCGGCCGGCTGCTGCTCGACGTCCCCGCGCTCCACGCCGCGCTGTCCCTCAAGCACCTGGAGTGGCGCGAGCTGCTGACCGACGCCGCGATCCCGCGTGTACGGGGAGCGTCGGCGACCCGGCGACTGCGTGCCGAGGCGCTGGTCGCGAGCGCCCTCGCCTGCCTGGACGTCGCGGCCACGGCGTGGACGCGGGCGGACGGCGGGCCGAGGATCAGGTCGCGCCTGCAGACCGCGCTCCAGGCGCTCGGAGCCGCATGAGCAGGATCGGGGCTGCGCGCACGAGACGAGGCGTCGTGGAGCTGACGCCACTGCGCGCCGACGACGGGCAACCACCGCGGTAGACGTCGCATGGCTCGACGAGCGCAGCGTGGTGATGACCGCGACGGTCCACGAGCGAGCAGGCAAGCTCGACGCACGTGAGGCGCTCGCGTGGGGATGGCAGCGAGCCGCCGTGGGATCCGGGGATGCCGCGACTCGACGAACGGGCGATGCTCGACGGCGTGCCCGCTCCGGTGCCGACGACCGGCGGCTGGAAGTGGTGGAGATGGGGATCGGCCGCGGGGCCTTCGGGCGACGATGACGCGAACGCCGCAATCGACGTCGAGCAGCCGGTCCACGTCCCGAGGCTCATCGACACCGACTCGATTGAGCGGCGCGAGGCTCCCGCTGAGGTCAAGAAGGCGGCGCTGGACAGGCTCACCGCGACCTTGGAGGCGTTCATCGCCCTCTTCGACGCCGGCGAGCCCCCGCCGCTTTCGGCTCTGCGCGGGCTGTTCGACGACGAACTGCTGAACATCGTGACGACGAGGCATTCGGTGGCGGCGACGAGATCCAGCTGCTCCCGGTCTTCGCGCGCGCCAGTCGCGAGGCGAATCCGGTCGCCTACCTGCTCGTCAGCCTCGACGAGGGGGATCGTGTCTACGCGCTGAGCGTCATGCAGAGCTCCAGGGCGCTCCTCTTCCTGTAACGGAAGCGCCTTCCCTGAGAGAATGGCGCGGCGATGAGCGGCGAGGAACCACAGGCGATCCTGACGCCGATCACCGAGGCGGCGATCTTCCTCACGCTGACCCTCGACGAGGGGGCCGAGGATGCGGCTCGCGACGTGCTCTCCGACGTCAGCGGCCTGCGGCGGTCGGTCGGCTTCCGGATCCCCGAGGGCGAGCTGACGTGCGTCGTCGGGATCGGCTCGGCGGTCTGGGATCGGCTCTTCGGCGCCCCGCGCCCGGCGAGACTGCACCCGTTCCGCGAGCTGGACGGCCCGCGGCACCGCGCCCCCTCGACGCCCGGCGACCTCTTCTTCCACATCCGCGCTCGCCGCCTCGACATGTGCTTCGAGCTGGCGCAGCTGCTCGTCGACCGCCTGAGCGCCTTCACGCAGGTGGTCGACGAGGTCCACGGCTTTCGCTCCTGGGACGAGCGCGACCTGCTCGGCTTCGTCGACGGCACCGAGAACCCCGCGGGTGCGGCGGCGCAGGCGGCCCTCGTGATCGGCGACGAGGATCCGGAGTTCGCGGGCGGCAGCTACGTCGTCGCCCAGAAGTACCTCCACGACCTCCAGAGCTGGAACGCCCTCACGGTCGAGCAGCAGGAGCGGGCGATCGGGCGCACGAGACTCAGCGACATCGAGTTCCCCGACGAGGAGAAGCCACCCAACTCCCACCTCGCTCTCAACGTGATCGTCGACGACCAGGGCGTGCAGCACCAGATCATGCGCTTCAACATGCCCTTCGGGCGGGTCGGCGCGGGCGAGTTCGGCACCTTCTTCGTCGGCTACGTCGCCGACACCGACGTGATCGAGCAGATGCTCGACAACATGTTCCTCGGGAAGCCCGCCGGCACCTACGACCGCATCCTCGACTTCTCCACCGCCACGACCGGGAACCTCTTCTTCGTCCCCACCGGCGACTTCCTCGACGACCCGCCGGCCCCGGACGACCCGCCGGCGCCCGACGCTGCGCCGGCCCCCGCCGACGCCGCCACCGACGGCTCCCTCTCGATCGGCAGCCTCAGAGACAGCCCCTCGGCCTAGCTGGGCCGGGTGATCCGCAGCGTCGCCGTCGTCCGGACGGCCGCGCCGTGGGACGGGACCACGCGCATGACGAGCGTGTAGGTCCCCACCGCCAGCGCCTTCCCCTTGACCTTGCCGTTCCAGGTCAGCGCGCCTCTGCCCGCCTTGTGCAGCGTGGTCGAGAGCGTGGCGAGCGCGCGCTTGCCGTGCATCAACGTCATCGTCACCTTGCCGGCGCCCGTCAGCTTGAACGCGACCTTGACCGGCTTGCCGCGCACCGCCTTGAGTCTCGTCGCGCTCAGCGAGACCGCCAGGCGCGGCGCGGCTCTCGTCGGTGCGGCCGCGCCCTTCGGCGCCGGGCTGCTCACCGCGACGGGCGCGCTCCCCGCGGCCGCCGGGGTCGGCGTCGGGGTGGGCGTCGGGGTCGGGGTGGGGGTCGGCGTGGTGTCGCCGGCGCCACCGGTCGGGGGCGGGTTCGTGGCGGTCGCGGGGGCGACGGTCAGCGTCTGCGTCGCACTGCCGACGTTCCCGGCGGGATCGGGGACGTCAGCGACGACCGACCAGGTGCCGTTTCCGATGGGCGCCGGGGTCGCGTTCCACGTGCCGTTCGCCTGCACGAGCGTCGTCATCGACTGACCCGCGATCGTCACGGTGACGGTCGTGCCGGGCGTCGCGTCGGAGGTGCCGGAGATCGTCGGATCGGCGTCGGCCGTCGTCGCCGACGCCCCGCCGTTGATCGCGACGAGGGGGGCGACCGTGTCGACGGTCAGCGTCTGGGTGAAGCTGGCGGGATTGCCGGCCTCGTCGGCGACCGACATGACGATCCGGTGCGGACCGTCCGCGAGCGACGCCGCCGTCGCCGACCAGCCGCCGCCGTCCTGGACGATCGCGGTCAGCGTCTGATCGGCGAGCGTCACGGCCACGACCGTCCCGGTCGCGACGTCCGCGGTCCCGGAGATCGTCGGCGTCGCGTCGTCGGTCAGCGCGTCGGTGCCGCCGGCGATCGTCACCGCCGGCGGGGTCGTGTCGACCCTCAGCTGCTGGGTGGCTTCGCTCTCGTTGCCGGCGGGATCGGTGACCGCCGCCGTGACGGTGCGGGTGCCGTCGACCAGCGCGATCGGGGAGATGTTCCAGGTCCCGTCCGTCTGCACGAGCGCTCTCAGCGTCTGCGCGTCGACCGTCACCGTGACGACGGTGCCGGGCGCGACGTCGCTGGTGCCGCCGATCGTCACCGTCGAGTCAGCCGTGATCAGCGACGGTCCGCCGTCGAGCGTGATCAGTGGCGGGGTCGTGTCGATCGTCAGTTGCTGGGTGAAGCTGCCGAGGTTCCCGGCGCCGTCCGTGACCGAGGCGGTGACCGGGTAGACGTCGTTGGCGAGGATCGGCGAGGTCACCGACCAGGTGCCGTCGTCGGCCGGGGTCGCGGTGAGCGTCTGGCCGTTGACCGTCACGGTCACCAGCGCCGGCGCCGCGACGTCGGTCGTGCCGCTGATCGTCGGCGTCGTGTCGGTCGAGTACGCGCCCGTCCCGCCGTCGATCGTGACGACCGGCGGGGCGCTGTAGACGTCGTCGTCGTCGAGCGTCAGCGCACCGTTCAGAGCGAATGCGCGACCGTTGAACACCGTGTCGTTCCCGATCCCGACCGCGTTGAGCGCGATCACCGTTCCCGCGAAGGTGGCGTTCGCGCAGACGGCGGCCGCGCCGTTGACCTGCCAGAAGATGTGGGACGCCTGCGCGCCGCCGGCCAGCACGACCTGGCTGCCGGCGGCGAACGCCATCGCGCCGTTGACCTGGAAGACGAAGTTCGCGTCGGGGTTGCCGCCGGCGTCGAGGGTCACAGTGGTGGTGTTCGAGACCGCTGCGGCGATCGTGTGCAGACCGGGCCCGATCGTCGTGCCGGCAAGCGCGCCGGGGAGCGCGTCGCCGCCGGTCCGGGCGGCGATCTCCCCGTAGGCGGAGGCGGCGTCGTCATGCGCCTGGATCGCGGCGGCGTCGCCGACGTCCACGCTGCCGGTCACGACACCCGGGGGGAAGCCTGTCGGCTGGGTGCTCGCCGCGACGGCGAGGCCGCCATGCAGCGTGGTGTGCGGCGCGCCCGGCGCGCTGACGACGTTGCCGACGGAGGTGCCACTCAGGACGGCATAGGGCGCCGCGCCGCCGAGGTCCACCGCGGCGGCCGGAGGAGGCGGGGTGGCGAGGGCGGCGGGAACGGCCAGCGCGAGGGCGCCGATCAGGACGACGAGGACGAGGCAGAGACGAGACAAGCGCGAGCCGAGCATGGACGAGCACCCTCCGGTGGGTGGGCTGTCCGAGCCCGGCGGCTGACGTGAGTGTCGATGTGCCATCGGCATCTCGAGAGGAAAACTTGAGACAGTCGCGTTTCCGTAGACGCCTTCACGCCACGCCGATCGAAGGGCGGCCGACCGACCCCGGCTCAGGGTTCGATTCGCTCGACGCTCCGGACGCGGGCGACGGCACGATCGAACGTCAGGACGGCGGCGACGCCTGTGGCTTCGGCCTGTGCGACGAGGTAGGCCTCGGCGAAGTCGAGGCGGTCGCGTTCGTAGACCTCGAGCGCACGCCGAAGCGTGGGGGCGTCCAGGACGCTGATCGTCGGCAATGCGATGGCGGCGCGCATCAGCTCCGCGATGCGTGTCCGCTCGACGTCGTAGAACGACTCCAGCACGTAGATGCACTCGGCGACGACGAGGTCGGCGAGGAGCAGTCGCTGTGCGCCCGCGAGCGCCCGCGTGGCACGCGCTGCCTGCTCCGGGGGGTCGCCGGTCAGGTGGCGGATGAGGACGTTCGTGTCGACGAAGGCGATCAGGTCGTCCGCTCCGCTCGCGCACGGCGCGTCTGGCGCAGAACCTCGTCCCATGCCGTCCCGCGCTTGTGTGCCGGCACCGCCACCGTGCCAGCCAGCTGGAGAAAGTCAGCCGTCTTGGCGACCGTCGCGCGATTGCGCTCGACGCGGAACAGGATCTCGTCGCCGTCGTGCAGGTCGAGCGCGTCCCGCACGGACTTCGGGATCGTGACCTGTCCTTTCGAGGTCAAGCGCGCAGACGCCTCCATCGTGGCTCCTTACTTTGATGACGATGTAAGGATAGCGGGACGGGCTGCGGGTCGACCGGCGGACTCGAGTGGTCTGCGATCCTCATCCCCATGAGCGATCCGATGACGGCAGACCAGGTCCTGACCACCACGCGCGCCGTCCGCTGGCGGCTGGACTTCGACCGGCCGGTCGAGCCGGAGCTGCTGCGCGAGTGCGTCCGGATCGCCCTGCAGGCGCCGGCCGGGAGCAACCGCACCGCCGTCCGCTTCGTGATCGTCACCGACCCAGAGCTGCGCGCGGGGATCGGCGCGATCTACGCGGAGTGCTACGCGCAGTACCGCCAGTCGCCCGGCTACATCGGCAACGCGCTCGCGGGCGACGACCCCGCCGTCCAGGAGCGCTCGGCGCGTTCGGCCGACCTGCTCGGTGAGCGGATGGGCGACGCCCCGGCCCTCGTGATCGGCTGCGTCGAGGGCCGCCTGCCCGACCCCGTCTCGCCGGCTGCCGCGCTCGGCTTCGCGGGCGCCGGGCTGCCGGCGATGTGGTCCTTCATGCTCGCCGCC
>JAATFK010000706.1 GCA_015655225.1 Solirubrobacterales bacterium
CCGACTTCCTGCCCGAGACGCGCGAGGTGCGCGAGGGCGACTGGCAGGTCGCGCCGGTCCGAGCCGACTATGCCGATCGCCGTGTCGAGATCACCGGACCGACCGACCGCAAGCTCGTCATCAACGCGCTCAACTCGGGCGCCAAGGGCTTCATGGCCGACTTCGAGGACGCCAACTCGCCGACCTGGCGCAACCAGGCCGGCGGTCACGTCAACCTGATCGACGCGATCGACGGCACGATCTCCTACGACGCGTCGGACGGCCGCCACTACGAGCTGGCCGACGAGGTCGCGACGCTGCTCGTCCGCCCGCGCGGCTGGCATCTGCCCGAGCGCCACGTCCGCCACGACGGCGCGCCGATCGCCGGTGCGCTGCTCGACTTCGGCCTCCACGTGTTCCACAACGCCCAGCGCCTGCACCGTCAGGGCAAGGGGCTCTACCTGTATCTGCCGAAGCTCGAGCACCACCTCGAGGCGCGCCTCTGGAACGACGTGCTCACGTTCGCCGAGGGGGCGCTCGACGTCCCGGCCGGGACGATGCGCGCGACGGTCCTGATCGAGACGCTGCCGGCCGCGTTCCAGATGCACGAGATGCTGTGGGAGCTGCGCGAGCACAGCTACGGGCTCAACGCCGGCCGCTGGGACTACATCTTCTCCGTCATCAAGTCCTACCGCGAGGACCCGGCGTTCGTGCTGCCCGACCGCACCGCGGTCACGATGACGGTTCCGTTCATGCGCGCCTACACCGAGCTGCTCGTGCAGACCTGCCATCTCCACGGCGCGTTCGCGATGGGCGGGATGGCGGCGTTGATCCCGTCGCGCACGGACCCGGAGGCGAACCAGCGCGCGATCGAGGCGGTTCGCGCCGACAAGCACCGCGAGGCGGCCGCCGGCTTCGACGGCACGTGGGTCGCCCACCCCGACGTCGTCGCGACGGCGATGGCCGAGTTCGACGCCGTCCTCGGCGCGCGCGAGAACCAGATCGACCGACAGCGCCCGGAGGTGGCGGTCGCCGCGTCCCAGCTGCTGGACGTCGCCTCGACCCCCGGCGAGATCACCGAGGAGGGACTGCGCAGCGACGTCAGCGTCGGCTTCCAGTACCTCTCCTTCTGGCTCGGCGGCCGCGGGGCGGTCGGGATCGACAACCTGATGGAGGACGCCGCCACGGCCGAGATCTGCCGCTCGCAGATCTGGCAGTGGATCCGCCACGGCAGAGTCACGCGCGAGCACGTGCTGGACGTGCTCGACCAGGAGATGGAGCGGATCCACGCCGAGGTCGGCGACGAGGTGTGGGGGAAGGGCCGTCCGGAGGAGACGCGGGCGCTGTTCGAGCGAGTCGCGCTCGCGGACGAGCTGCCGACGTTCCTCACGCTCGGCGCCTACGAGTTGCTCGACTGACGGCGCAGACCGTCAGTCGTCGCGGCCGAGGATCGTCGCGGCGCCCTTGAAGAAGGCTCCGGTCGACGCGTGCAGGGCGACCCGCGCGCCGGGCACCTGGCGCGGGCCGCAGTCGCCGCGCAGCTGGCGCACCGCCTCGCAGACGTGCAGCCAGCCCCACATGTAGCTCTCCGAGAGCTGGCCCCCGTTGGTGTTGACCGGCAGCTGCCCACCGGGCCCGGTGCGGCCCTCGGCGACGAACGGGCCGGCCTCGCCGGGCCCGCAGAAGCCGTAGTGCTCCAGCATCTGCAGCACCCAGACCGACGTCGGATCCTGGAAGAACGCGACGTCGACGTCGACGCGCTCGACGCCCGCGGCCGCGAAGACACGGTCGGCGACGGGACGCAGCCACGGACGCAGGTAGTTGTCGGGATTCTGGCTCTCCCGCAAGGACGCGGTCTGCGCCATCCCCAGCAGCCGCGCGGGAGCGTTGGGGTGATCGTGCGCGCGGTCGCCGGCGGTCATCACGATCGCGACGCCGCCGTCGGAGATCATCGTGACGTCGGGCCGGCGCAGCGGCGCGACGAGGTAGGGCGCGGCGAGGTAGTCCTCGAGCGCCAGCGGTCCGCGGAAGATCGCGAGCGGGTTCATCCGCGCGAACGCCCGCTGCGCGACCGCGATGCTGCCGAGCTGCTCCTCCGTCGTGCCGTAGAGATGCTGATGGCGACGGAAGGCGAGCGCGGCCGGTCCGGCGATGTGGACGAGGCCGTGCGGCTCGGTGAAGTCGGCGCGCGCCGGGCCGCGCGTGACGTCGACCCTCCCCGTGCGCTGGTTGGCACCGTAGGTGAGGAGGACGGTGCGCGCCATGCCGCTCATGATCGCCATCGCCGCCAGGTGAATCGAGAAGTTGCACGTCCCGTAGGTCAGCGTCGCGCTGTAGGCCGGGTTCAGGCCGAGCAGGCGGCCGATGGCGAGGTCGGTGCCCTGGCCGTCGAGCGTGAGGCAGGTCACAAGCCCGTCGACCTCGTCCTTGTCGATGCCGGCGTCGGCGAGCGCGGCCTTCGCGGCGTCCACGGCGAGGTCGTCGCCCGTCAGCCCAGGGTGCTCCCCCTGCCGGGTCTCGCCGACGCCGACGATCGCCGCGCGCCCGCCGACCGGCGTCGCGACCTCGGTCATGCGATCACGCGAAAGCGCACGAGCGTGACGTCGGGTGTGACGTCCTCGAAGGCCGGCTCGACGCGGTCGCCGATCGCCGGCTCCCATGACGGCGCCTCGTCGAGCCGTCCGATCATCAGCGGGCCGGCGTCCAGCTCCACCGCCGCGACGGTGTACGGCACGTCGTCGGCGAACGCCGGATGGAGGGCGCGCACGTAGACGGCGAAGCTCCAGATCGTGCCGCGCCCCTGGACCGTCTCCCATCTCGTCTCCTCGGCGAGGCACTCCGGGCACACGCGGGCGGGCGGCCAGCGCACGTAGGCGCACCGCAGGCATCGCTGCAGCGCGACCCGCCGCTCGCGCGCACCCGTCCAGAACGGCGCCGTGACCGGATCGTCGACCAGAGGAAGCACCAGCGCCTCGCGTCCGCTCATCCGCGCATCATCGACGAGCGCGTCCGGACCCCCTTCCCGCGACGACGCGGCCGTTGGGGGTCTCTCCAACGCCATCGACCGCCGGCCGACCCAGCCTCTGCAACGGGGCGCGTCTGAAAGCCCCGCATCAGCAGGGCTTTCACGACAGACGCCCGGCGGTCAGTAGATCGCCTTGTTGCCGCAGTAGTTCGCGTTCTGGTTCGCGACCTTCAGGCGCCCGTCGAACGTCCGCGGCGTGAAGAAGTCCAGCCGCTGGATGCCCAGCCCCGGGTCATTTCCCGCTCGTGGCGAGTTGAACAGCAGGTTCACGAACCGGTCGGTCGGCGTCGGCAGGCTGTTCGTGTCGAAGCCGCGGGTGAAGAAGAACACCGCCGGGATCGGCACGCCGTCGTTCTCGAAGCCGATCGTGGCCTTGAACTGCACCGCGTCGGACCAGTGCGTGAACGGCCGCTCCGAGTCCCAGGCACGGGGGACGTGGATGCTCGGCACCTGGCAGACGACGTCGCGGGCGTTGCTCGGGCCGCCGCCACGCCCGTACGGGGTCGCGCGGATCAGATACGGATAGGCGACCGGTGCGAGCGTCATCGCGATCCACCGTCTCGTCTGCAGGTCGATGTCGGCGATCGCCTTCGCGGGATCGGGCGGCAGCTTCCAGTCGCTGTCGACCTTCGCTCCGGCGGCCTCCAGCTTCGCTCTGTCGCTGACGAGCAGCAGCCCGATGTTGATCATCGCCGACTGCGTCGCCCGCAGTCTGCTGACGAGCGTCGGCCCGAGCTCGGAGGCCTTCGCGCGCACGTCGTCGCCGAGCACCGGGACGCCCTTCGGCTCGGTCAGGTAAGCGACGACCGACATCGCCGCCGCCACGCCGCTGAAGTACGACTTGTACGGCGCCAGCTTCGAGATCTCCTCGGCGAGGCTGCCGCCGCCCGAGGCGATCTGCCCGATGTACCCGAACACTCTCGAGAGCGTGTCGTCCGCGCGCGGCGGGTTGAGGTCCTTCACGAGGTCCGACGACAGCTTGTCGATCGAGGCGAGGCCACCGGCCGCGCCCTCCGAGAACGGCTTGCGCAGCTGGTGAGATCCGACCGCGCGCGTCCCGTCGACAAGACGCCGCAGCAAGCAGGCGTTCGACGCCCGCTCGACGATCGCGTCATCCCCGAGCCCCTCCGCACGCTCGCCGAGCTACTTCGTGACCGGGTCGGCCGACCCAACGTCCCGGTACGGCACGGCGAAAGCGCGTCCGCCCACCAGGTCAGGCCGCGGCGCGGCGCTGCAGGAGCTCGCGCAGGACGGCGAGCGTGAGGCTCCAGCGTTCCGTCGTGGCGAGATGCTCCTGCATCTGGTACTGAAGCGGCCTCGTCGCGACGCCGATGTCATCGATGCGCACGTCGCCGACCGCGAACGCGTAACCAAATACGTTCTCCCGTTCGATCCGGTCGCGCAGCTCGAGGGCGACGTAGTGGAGCTGCCCGTCCCACGCGACAAGCGTGGCGAGCGGGTTGACGGCCAGATTCGCGGCTGCGCGCCGGCTGCGTGCCGCCACGAGGACAGCTGCCGGGGTGGCGCGCAGTTCGACGGCGGACAGCAGGCAGACGGTGGGTGCGGCACCAGCGGTTCCGGCGGTCAGCAGCTGAAAGATCGGATGCCAGGTCCCGGGCTCGAGCCCCGAGTCGGAGCCGCGCAGCAGGACGGCGGGCAGCTCGGGCACGTCAACCGCCCCACCGCTCGAAGAGCGCATGCGCGATGTGGAACTGATCGAGGACCTTGCCGATGATCTGATCGACGATGTCGTCGATC